>JARLHF010000049.1 GCA_031292375.1 Chlamydiales bacterium | reverse complement strand
GTTTGTGTCCTTAGGGGCTGTAGGATGTTATGCAGCAGGAAAGATGTTTAATCAGGATCAACATTATAATCATCCTGCTTATGGTGATTCTTTATTGCTTTATAATATGTCACAATATACTGAATATCCACAGTTGAGTTACTATGATTCACTTCATCATTCAAAAAATGATGTAAAAAAAGAGCCTTATAGTGTTTATACACCTGATAGGCCCTTACCTCGTGATGAAAAGACAAAAGAACCTCTTCCTGATACCAGTGATCCGCATACTCAACTAGGAACACGAGATGGCAGAAATGGGCCATATGCTCAAGCACGTGAATTTGATGAGAATGGTAAGCCTGTAAGAGACATAGATTTCACTAATCATGGTAGGCCTAATGACCATACCAACCCGCATCAACATATGTATACACCAAATTTCACAGGAGGAAGCCTCATAAGGGGTGATTCAACACCAGTGCCAAATTGGAGAATGGTCTAATGAACTTACCTCGTTATTTAACATGCATTAAAGGAGAATCTGGAATCTCTTGTACGGGAAAGCAATTATCTGCTATTTTAGACTTAATTTATCAAGACAATAAAAACATTATTTGGTACGGGGCTGACATTACAACAAACAGCGTTTTTCCAACTTATTTAAATTCATCGATACCTAACAGAATAGGTGATATAAAAGACCTAAAATTGTTAATTCAAAACGTAGAACAATTTTTATCAGGTGTTTTTTTGGGATTTATTCGAGATCAAAATATAGTAATGAATCAAATTTTTTTTACTGAAGATAAGCGATTTAGAGATATTTCAGAAGCATATTTTGAAATTAGAGCTTTTGATACTTCTTATTTTGAAATTTATTCAAATGATAATAAAATTCTGCAACATATTGCTAAGCATTTTTCTACAATTATTATTTGTAGTTCGCCTTAGAAAGTAGAAAGAAGATGAAAATTTAGAAGAAAAAGACCTTGTTGCATAAATCCACCCGTAGGGTGATTTATGTGTGCGACCGGTATGTCGTTAAACTAGAAGGTGCAAGTCCTTTACGGGCTCTGGTAAGGAGGACCGTTAGAGAAGGTAAGGGTGTCCATCGCGAGATGGAATCTGAAGAAAACCGTATACAAAATGTTGACCTAACGAACAGAAAGTGCATATGAGGCAGAGGGCTCCTAGGACAAGGGTGCGTATGAATCCAAAGTCCAATACTTACCCAGAAGGAGTCAATGTATATGCAACAGATTAGCAGGAAAGTTTAACGAATTATCCGGTGAGATCTGTGGGAAATCCACATTGAACCTCTTGTATAGTTAACTTTTTATTTCAAAGCTATGAATCCCAGCAATTAGGTTAAACCGTAACCTTAATTACAGTCTATTTTAAGAGCAAGCCTGTCTAAGAGCCTTTTGCTTGAGGGTGCATCATGATAATGTCTTGATGCCGCCTAAGTATTTTTGTATGGCTTCTGGTATGTTTACAGAGCCATCTTCGTTTTGGTTGTTTTCGAGTAGAGCAACCATTAAGCGAGACGTTGCAAGTCCAGAGCCATTGAGTGTATGTACAAGCTCTGCTTTTCCACCCTCTTTCCTTTTAAAGCGAATTTGTGAGCGTCTTGCTTGAAAATCTGTGCAGTTGCTAACAGAAGATACTTCATAGTAGCGATTCTGGCCAGGAAGCCAAACTTCAATGTCCACTGTTCTTGAAGATGGAAAGGACATATCTCCAGTTACAAGTAACATGTTTCTGTAGTGCAGGTCTAGGCCTTGTAGAACTTCTTCGGCGCTACTGAGCATGAGGTCAAAGATTTGCATGCTCTCTTCTGGCTTGGAAAAGCAGAACATTTCTACTTTGTTGAATTGATGTGTACGAATAAGACCCCTTTCTTGAGAGCCTGCGGCCCCTGCTTCCCGTCTAAAACAGGGTGAATAAGCAACATATTTTAGAGGAAGTATATCTTCTTCTAAAATTTCATCATAATGTAGGCCGTTGAGAGCAACCTCTGCTGTTGGAATTAAGTAGAGAGGATGGTCTTCATCATCTAATTTAAAGATTTGGCTTGCAAATTTTGGAAGCATGCTAGAGCCAAACATCATGTTGGGGCGCACTAGAAGAGGGATCATCCATTGCTCAAATCCATTCTTCAAATGGATTTCCAGCATATAATTTAAAAGAGCCCATTCTAATCTTGCTCCAAGACCTTTGTAGGTGGGCCAACCGGCACCAGATATTTTAGCGCCTCTTTTAAAATCGAATAAATTTAAATGTTCATTGAGTTCTACGTGATTTTTGAATGCAAAAGAGAATTCTTTCTTGGTTTTGTATTCCTTGATACACACATTATCTTTGGGATCTTGAGCAATTTTGATGTCATCCATGGGTATGTTGGGAAGACGTGCAAGAAGATCATGTAATTCTGCTTCAATTCTTGTAAGCTCATGGTCTAGCCCAGTAATCTGGTCAGCTGCACTCGATACTTTGTTCATGAGCTCTGTGCAATCTTTTTTTTCTCGCTTTAGATCCCCAATTATTTTGGAAAGGGAGTTTCGCTCGCTTTTTAAATTTTCTACTTCTGTCTTTATTTCTCGAACTCTTGTATCCAATAAAAGGATAGGCTCTAAAGTAATTTCTGGAATTTTAGTTTGTAGTTTTGCTTCTATAGCGGCCTTGTCGGTGCGGATTGCTTTGATATCGATCATGAATTTTACCTTTAATTTTGATGGGTAACTATAAAATCGATACTCTTATAAAGTCAAGATTTGTATGCACGCAAGCGGGAATGACTCGTACGAATGAGCGAGTTGATTATATAGTATCAGTGTTCATTCCTCCAGGTTTAGGTGCTCCTCCTGAAGTACTCTTCAAAAGTTTATCATCTAGTTTGGTGACTTCATTTTTTGGCCCCTTATATACAGCTTTAAGCTCTTCAAATGTGCAGGGACAGCCATTATCTGCAGCTATTTTTTCAAGTTGTTTTTTCAAGCCTTTTTGATAAAGATCAAGTACCTTCATTCTTAACTGCTCATTCTTGCTTATCTTGTTCAAAAATTCTTGCGCATTTTTACTCATGATTACACTCCTGCATTATACTTTCATAAAAACTATGTAATAAAATATTGATTTATATGTCTGCAAGAAGAAATTTAGATGCAGTTTTTGAGCATAGAAAAAAATTAGGTTGTAAGTTTTTATTTTTGGAAAATAGAAGAAGGCTGTGATTAGTTATAAGGCATATACCACGAGGGATATTTAAACGTTCTAAAAATTGTCTTCTTAAAGCCTCATAAATAAGATACATCGCAAATCCATAACGTCTTGCATCGTCTTGTACGAATAGGGCTGTATAGCGGATGGTTTCTGCATCAAAGCGATGAGTGATCAGCCAGCCTTTAATCTTACCTAGACTATTTCTTGCAACAAGGCTATTTAATTTTTCTATGGGATAGTCAGATAGGCTAAAAGGATTCCATCCAGGTTGAAGAGCCTCAGAGTGGTTTAAAAGATATTTTTTTTCATAATCAGAAATTTCCGAATAAAGTGAAATGCATGTTGAAGCCTTGGTTTGGCATTTAGGGCGTAAACAAAACGATAATTGCTCGCTGCTAAAATCCCAATGTACTAGCGTTTCATTGTTTAAGGTGTTTATAGACCAGTTTTGTCGTTGTAATAGCCTTTCTATAGGTGAGATTTCTTCTTTCTCTTGCGTAGAATATTCAAGCACTGCTTGTGAACAACCTCTTCGTAATAATTCATTTTCTAGGGTGCTAAGTAAATGCAAAGCAATTTTTTGTCCTCGATAAGGTTCATGTACAAATATAGATAATATAATAGCTTTAGCCCCTTCTATTTTTGCAAGAGCAAGACCTATAGGAGTAAGTCCCATAAGAGCTCCTACTGCAACAATCTGTTGACGATATTTGGGGTCTGTTAAAATATATTTTTTATATTTTGGAAAGGTCATATCTAGAAAATCATCTACTAATGCCTCTGAAATAAGAAGAATAGATAACATTAAAGTTCCTATCGGGTAGGTTAGTATGGATATAGACAAGCAATTCTTGAATTTGTTTATACTCTCTTTCAGCTTTGTATTGTAATTAATTTTTATGTCGCGCACAATGTCCATTTAATTTTAACAAATCGTGCGGTAATTATGTCATCAAAAGTAACTTCTGGAAATCTGAATATGTGGAATTGTCTTATGATTAGTCTTGATAGGGATTTGAAAGGATTAACAGATGCATTAAAACTCAAAAAAGAAAAAAACAAAGATTCAGTTAAGTTAGTTAAAGTAGTTGATTTAGATACGGCTTTAGTGGTTAAGGAAAAATTTGATGAAATTTCTATTGTGGGGCATGGTCGTTACTATGATCAAGAGACGCATCAGCCGCTGCCTATCAATGCAAGAAAGATTGCAGATAAGCCTTTAGAAGAAGTTGCGGGTAGTCTTGTAGAGCTTGCAGAGCGTGTAAAGGTGAGGGTTGTAAAGTTTTATACTTGTGAATCGGCATGTTACAGCGATGGAGTTAGGCGATCTTCTAGTTTAGACAAAAAAGAGGATACCTCGGATTTTACTCATGAAGATTGTAACAGGATAGATCAAAGATTGGCGAGTAAGGGGATTTCTTTGTCAGAGGACTCTCAATGCAGTACAACTCAATATTTTGCTTATAGGTTTCTTTCTCAAATTGGAGAAAAAGATGGACGGCATATAACAGTACAAGGTTTAAATGGTGTTGGTTGTATCTCAGATGTAAGTGAAGGAAAGCCATGTCCACCTACCGTAGTATTTGATCAAAAGTATCTTAAAGAGTATGAAGAGGCCGAAAAAGCATATAAAGACTTGGATCAAACAAATAAGGGTAAGTCGCCTAAGCAGAAGCAAGCAAATATCAATGAGGCTCATGCAAAGATGAAGGCCTTCGAAGAAAAATATGTTGAAGGATATCCTGCACCTCACAAGCTAAAGTTGCATGTACACTACTGGCCAGATTAAGGCTTATTTGAGAGAAAGCCGCCCGCTTGCATGTTCCATAGCTTTGCGTAATGACTGTTATTTGCAATAAGCTCTTGGTGATTGCCCTCTTCTACGACTTTACCATGGTTAAATACAAGTATGCGGTCCATGTTAAAAAGGGTGGATAGACGGTGAGCCACAACTATGGTGGTTCTGTTTTCCATAAGCTTTGTAAGGCTTTCTTGAATGTAGTTTTCTGTAATAGAATCAAGAGAGGAAGTTGCTTCATCTAAAATCAAGATAGGAGCATCTTTTAAAATGGCTCTTGCAATAGCTATGCGCTGTCTTTGTCCTCCTGAGAGTTTGATCCCTCTTTCTCCAACAAGAGATGAATAACCCCCCTTTAGCTTTTCGATAAATTCATGGCAATGCGCTTTTTTTGATGATTCGATGACCTCTTCATCACTAGCCTCTGGTTTTCCATAACGAATATTTTCCATGAGTGAGCGATGAAATAAGATGGGATCTTGAGGGATCATGGCAATTTGACTGCGAAGAGAGTCTTGGGTTACTGTCGTAATATCTTGTCCATCGATCAAAATTTTTCCAGAGTTTATGGAAAAAAAGCGTAGTATGAGGTTGATGAATGTGCTTTTTCCACTTCCAGAAAATCCAACAAAACCTACTTTTTCTCCAGAGTGAATGATGATTGATTTATCCGTAAAAATATTGTGACCTTTTCGATAACGAAAATGTACTTTATCAAATATGATTTCACCGCGTGTGACGTTTAAGGTGGTTGCATTGGGAGCATCTATAAGGTCGTGAGGTGTAGATATGATGGAAAGCGCTTGGCTACATGTCCCTAAATCTTCAGAGAAATTGATGAGCTCTTGAGCTACAGTAAAAAGTTGATCAACAATAGACATAGTAAGCCCTAAAATAAGCGCAAAGTCGCCAATTGTGACCTCTTCTTTGATGCGAGCATTGATTAAAAGCCATAGCATGAAAGCAATGAGTAGGGTGATTGCAAGCGCCTGGAAAGCTTTTAGCTTTAATAGGTACCAATGCAGGCTTTGATCTTTTATTGCTGCATCATCTAAGTACTTTTTTAGATAGCGCTTTTCATACTCTTTTCTTGCAAAGAGTTTGATATTCAGCACATTGGTGATGCAGTCAACAATTTTTCCCATCACATGGCTTTTTGATTCCGAATAAACTTTTGAGTACTCTTGTGATTTTCTGGATAAAAGCAATGAGATAGAGATAAATAAAACGGTCCATAGAGTAAGTGTAATTGCAAAAGAGGCATGCACGAGGTACATGGTAATGATTGCTGCAATAAGGCAGAAAAAGCGCGAGAGAAAAAGATCGACGAATTCTGTGATGATTTTAACAGAGCCTTTTGAGATATCATTGATTTTGTTTGAAAGGCTACCCGAAAAGTTTTGTTGAAAGTAGCTATAGGAGTGGTCGATAATGTAGTTGAACATCTCTAGAATGATCTCATTTTTCATGATGGGTGCAAGTTTTATCATGACATAATCATAAAAACGAAAAACGATACCTATGAAGAGAGCAAGCGCAACATAGGCTATAGACGGCATTCCCACTGTATAAAAAAGGCTGTCCACCCCTGGTTCCCAAGAAGAAACACCGTCGATAATAAGTTTTACCATGTAAGGAGATAAGGAGAGGTCAATTGCCCAAAAGATGGCGACAAATATGAGTCCTAGTAAGTGAAGCGAGTGCTTTTTACTAAAATACCATAGAAAGGGAAGTAGTTTTCCTGGAAGCGTATTCATAATTTTAACTTACTACGTTTGCAATTATCTAACAAACATGTTATTTTCTCCTTGTTCATACAATTCAGGAAATAAGCTTGTGAAGCTAAAAAATGTTACGATATTAGGATTTAAATCTTTTGCCGATAAGACGGTGTTGGATTTTGGCTCTGGAATAGCTGCAATCGTAGGTCCCAACGGGTGTGGAAAATCCAACATAGTGGACGCATTCAGATGGGTTTTGGGTGAGCAGTCTGCAAAGTCGATTCGTGGTGATAAGATGTACGATCTTATTTTCTCGGGGGCAGGAAAGAGAAAAGCGCTCAATGTTGCAGAAGTCACGCTTACTTTTGATAATGAAGCAAAAGTTTTACCCATAGATTATTCAGAAGTTTCTGTGACAAGACGCATTTACCGATCGGGCGAATCTGAATATTTGATTAATAGGAAACCTGTGCGCCTTCGAGACATTGAGAGCTTATTTTGGGATACAGGGCTTGGAAAGGATGCTTATTGTATTTTTGAGCAGGGAAAAATCGATCATGTGATTCATGATGGTCCACAAGAGCGAAGGCTTATTTTTGAAGAAGCTTCTGGTATTTTGCGCTTTAAGCAAAGAAAACGAGAAACGCTGAAGAAGTTAGAGCAAGTAGCAGAGAATTTAGCTCGTGCAGAAGATATTCACCATATGGTATTTGAGCAAAAAGAATTGCTTGAAAGTCAGGCAAAAGTTGCTCGTATTTACAAAGAGAGTAAGACGCGTCTTGAATTTGTTGAAAAGCAAATTTTAATGATTAAATGGTACTCTTGTAAAAGAGAAGAGGCTAGTTATTTAAGAGAAAGTAGAGAGATAACGGATCGTCTGCAAATTGTTAAAGAATCTCTTGCTTCTATTTCTGAGAAAGAGAAATCGTTAAAGTCTTCTTTAAAAGAAAAAGAGAGTGCTTTAGTTGATTCCAAAGATAAAAAAAATCGTATCAAAGCAAATGAAGAGTTAAAGCGATCCTTGCTTGGAAGTGAAAAAAAGCAAAGAGAGGAGCTTTTTGAGAGAGAAAAAAGGCTTTTAGAAGATCAACTTGCCTTGAAAAAGAAACAAGAAAGTAAGCTTGTAGAACACTTGCAGATTAAGGAGCACTTTTTTTCTCGAGAAAAAGAACTTGAAGAGATTGCGTGTTGTTTTAAAGCTGCAGAAACTCAGTTTATTACATTGAAAACAGAAGAAAATCCTCTTAGAATGCGTCAAAAAGAGCTGCAGCAAGAGCTTTTAAAGCTTGCTCAGAGTGAGAGTAAGTTTCAAAGAGAGTTACAAGAAAAGCGTCTTCGCTTGGAAACAGGACAAGAGAGGTGTTCTTATTTGCGCTATGATGAAGAGCGAATTCAAACACAACTTAAAGAGTGTTTAAATAATGAAAAAGAGAAAAGAGATACTTTTGAAGCCCTTTCTAAAGAAATTGATGTTAGAAAGAAAGATCTTATAACATGTATTGCAGAAGTTGCTGCGAGTGAAAAGAGGATAAAAGAGCTTAATCTGCAAGAAAATGAGTTGCAAAAAGCTCATCACGAATTTTCTGCCAAGAGAAAGGCTCTTTTGGCATTAAAAGATGATTTTGAAGGGATTTCTAAGGGTTCTAAAAGGCTTTTACAGGAATCAAAACAGAAGTCTTCTTCTTTATTTGGGCTTATTAGGCCTCTTTATGAAATGATTCATGCTGATAGCACTTTTGAAAAGGCTTTGGGGCCACTACTTCGGGTTTATACAGAGACGCTTGTTGTAGAAAGTAAAGAGCATTTGAATAGGGTCCTTCATTTTGCAAAAGAGCAGGGAATTAAAGAATTTTCCATCTTTTGTTTGGAAGATATAGATACGAGGGATGTAAAGCAAGCTCATACCCTTTTAGAGCATATTACAAAAGAGCCGATTGCAAAGCACTTTTTTGCATCTACACAGCTTGCAGAAGAGTCTTCTTTGTTTGCAAGAGAAGGCTTTGAGCTTACTTCTAAAGAAGGGTATTTCCTAGACCATAAAAAAGTGCTCTTTTTTCCAGTCTCTGGAGAGAAAAATACTTTTTTAAGAGAGGCTAGAGTAAAGGAATTTGAAAAGGAGATTCAGCTATTACAAGAAAAGCTGTCTTCTATAGCAGTAGAAATAAGAGAGCATAATACTAAAAAAGAAGATGTAATTCAAAAAAAGGGTTTATTTGAAAAAGAGCTTCGTCAGCTGGAAATGAAGCTTGTAGAGGCAAATTTTGGTTTGCAAAGAGTGCTCTCTGATAAGGAGCGTTTTAATAGGGATTTGCAAAACAACATACAAGAAAAGAAAAAGCTAGAAGATAGTTTGGAAGAAGTTTCTAGATTACTGCTCAAATGGATCGACCAAGAAGCAGATGTTAAACATGTGTTTGATGATAAGTCAAAACAGTTCCAAGCTTTAGAAGACGCTCTTAACGCACTTCAAGAGGATCTAAAGTCTAAAGAAGTTGATCTAAAATCTAAAGAAAACCTTTTTAAGAAAAGTGAAGAAGAGAGGCAAAATTATAAGCGTTCTATCGATATCTTTTCTGTAACCCAAAAAGAGCATGTGGAACAAGAAGAGCGTCTGGTAAATGATCTTCAAGCTATATGTAGCAGAAAAGATGCATTTAAAGAGACAATTAAGGGGTTGGAAGAAGAGATTACCTTATTAAAAGTATCGCTCGTAGAGCAAGAGGGTGTTTTTCAACTTTTAAAACAAGAGTTGGATGCACAAAATATCCTTTGTAAAGAGGTAGAAAAAGAACTTAAGCTTTTTAATGAAAGACAAAAGAAAGAGGAAGAACAAATTCACCAACTTCAATTGCATCTTGTTCAAGAGCAAGCAACGCGTACATCCATTGAAGAACAGATGCAAGGGATGGGTATGGAGTTAGAGAGTTTAGATCAAGAAAGTATTTTGGATGAGAAGAACATTCAAGAGCTGCAAAAAGAGAGTGGTAGCCTTAAAGAAATGCTTGCAAAAGAAAAAGATGTAAACCTTGCAGCAATTGATGAGTATGAAAAGCAAAAAGAGCAAGAGCAGTTTTTAAATGGACAGCTATTGGATTTAAAAGCATCTAAAGATGAGCTTATGAAGATTATTGCAAAACTGGATGATGAGAGTTTAAAACTATTTACAAATACCTTTAATTTGATACGTGATAATTTTAAAAAGAATTTTCAGCTATTGTTTGAGGGGGGAGATGCAGATTTGCGTCTTACCAACCATCAAGACCCTTTAGAATCGGGTGTGGATATTATAGCAAAACCCCCTGGAAAAGAGATGCGCTCTATTTTGCTTTTATCTGGTGGAGAAAAGTGTTTAACGGCTCTTGCACTACTTTTTGCAATTTTTGAAGTAAAACCTTCCGCATTTTGTTTGCTTGATGAAGTGGATGCACCGCTCGATGAAATGAATGTGGATCGATTTACACGTATGTTAAGGCTGTTTTCTTCCAAGACTCAGTTTATCGTGATTACCCACAATAAGAGAACCATGTCCATTGCAGATTTGCTTTTGGGTATTTCCATGGAGGAAAAAGGGGTTTCAAAATTATTATCACTAGAATTCGAAGCCGCCGTCAGCAGTTGTAATTAATTATGCGTATACATTCTCGCTATATCATAGGTATTGATCTTGGAACAACAAACTGTTCTGTTGCCTATGTGGATACGAAAAATGAGCATTTTTCCGGAAAACATATACGCACTTTTTTAATACCGCAATTAACAATGCCAGGGCTCATTGAGTCAAAAGAGCTCCTGCCTTCATTTTGTTACCTTGCAGGAGATCAAGAATTTCCAAAAGGCTCTTTAGAGCTTCCTTGGGGAGTTGAAAAAAGAAATGTTGTTGGATATTTTGCCAAGGATGAAGGGGTGAAAACCCCTACTAAGCTCGTGCAGTCGGCAAAAAGCTGGCTTTGTAATGCATCGGCTTACCGAAGAGAAAAAATTCTTCCTCCCGAGTGTTTTGATGTAACTAGACGCTTGAGCCCAGTAGAAGCAAGTGCTTTGTATCTGCGTCATATTATTGAGAGTTGGAATGCATCAATTGCAAAAGGAGATCTGGCAGCTGAGTTTGAAGAGCAAGATATTATATTGACAGTGCCTGCCTCTTTTGATGAAGTTGCAAGGGTACTTACAATAGAAGCTGCAAAAATGGCAGGGCTCTCTAAGGTTACACTTTTAGAGGAGCCACAAGCTGCATTTTATAGCTGGATTTGCGCTAATGAAAAAAGTGCAATCACCAAATTTCAAGAAAATGACGTTGTACTTGTTGTCGATATTGGCGGTGGAACTACAGATTTTAGCTTGATTGAAGTGAGTGTATCTTCTGGTAACTTGGGCTTTCAACGTATGGCTGTTGGTAATCATCTCTTACTTGGAGGTGATAATATGGATTTTGCTCTTGCTCATTATCTTGAAGGAAAAATTAATGGAAAATTGGATATAGAGCAACAGCTTCAGCTTACATTGCTTGCAAGAAATGCAAAAGAGGAATTTTTCTCTTTGCAAGCAAGGGAAAAAATCTCTCTGTTTTTTCAAGGAAAAGGCTCTAAAGTAATTTCTGGCAGTGTAGGCTTGGATGTAAAAAAAGAAGAGGTCATAGACTTTCTAAAAGAGGGTTTTTTTAAGGAAGAACCTTTTGAAGAGGCTTTGAAGTTAAAGAAAAAATCGGGTATTCGTCCTTTGAGCCTTGATTTTGAAGCAGAACCCTCCATTCTAAAGCATTTAGCAGAATTTCTTCATATAAATAAAAAAGTTCCAACGCATGTGCTTTTCAATGGAGGAAGCACAAAGCCAGAGCTTTTTAGGAATGCTGTTTTAAGATCTATTTCTCAATGGTTCAATGTAGCGGTTCCAGAAGAGCTTGTAAGTACAAGCTTGGATCTTGCTGTTGCAAGGGGATCTGCCTATTTTGGTCGGGTACAAAGAGGTCTTGGTATAAAAATTAAGGCAGGTCTTGCAAGGTCTTATTATTTAGAAATTGAGTGCAAAGATACATATGAAAATAAAGAAAAAAAGGCTTTAGCATTGCTTGTAAAAGGAGAAGAAGATGGTTTTATTTATGAATCAAAGCATGAGTTTATTGCAAAAGCAGGCTCTCCTATTAGTTTTCAGCTGATGAGTTCTAATGTGCGACTGCAAGATGTGTCGGGAGATGTTTTAACAATTGTTCCTGGAGATATGCTTTTTTTGCCACCTATCCAAACAGTACTTCGCTATGGAAAAAGTGTTGGGCCCATTCAAGTGCATTTGTGTGCAGAGCTTACTCCAATTGGTATCGTACAGCTTTGGTTACAATCAGTGCAATCTGAGCATAAATGGCTTTTAGAATTTCAGATAAAAAGTCATGAGGGAAAAGAGAATGCAATAGATTCTCTTGAGAAAAAAAGAATGGACGAAACGCATGAAGTAGAACATTTACAAAAGGCTGCTTGGCTTCTTAAAGAGCAATTTTGTAGAGATCCTAAAAATATTGTAGTTGAATTAGAAAGTGTTCTTGGAACCCCTAAGCAACTTTGGCCTCCAAGTGTTTTAAGAGGTTTATTTGATGCTCTTTTGGAGCTAAAAACAGATTTTTTTGCTTCCATACATAGAGAAGTTCGTGCATGGAATCTGCTTGGGTTTTTTTTGCGTCCAGGTCTTGGATATCCTTTAGATGATTTTCGTATAAAAGAGCTTTGGAAGCTTATTTTAGCAGAATATAAAAAGCAAAAGCCTGTTGATGTTGTTATACAAAGATGGATTTGTTATAGAAGAATTGCAGGAGGCCTTAACAAAGGGCAGCAGTTGCAGCTTGCAAGTGAAGTTTTGCCTGCCTTATTTTTACAGCTTGAACAAAAAAGTGCTTCTAAAAATAAAATGAACCCTTACGAATATGCAGAGAGTCTTCGTTTAATAGCTTCCTTGGAATGCATTAACTTGGATCAAAAAGTACGACTTGGTAATTTGCTAGTCAAACGTGTTGTAGAGGGTAAAGCTTTAGATGTAGATTTATGGGCTATTGGAAGGCTTGGCACAAGAGCGCATCTTACCTCATCTTTTATTCATGCAATACCAAGCAAAATTGTTGCTAGTTGGTTGGAAACTATTTTGGACGTAAAGACAATGGATTTTTCAGCTAAAGTAGATCTCATTGAAAAACTGGCAAGAAAGGTAGAGAGAAAAGAGTTGAATATGCCAGAAGAGCTTATCTCCTCCATTCTTGTGCAAATAGCCCATCATCCTTGCTATGAGAGGTTGTACCATCTTTTAAAAGAAGTGCAAAGTTTAGAGCTTGTAGAGCAAGAAGAACTTTTTGGTGATCAATTGCCCCCTGGTTTAACACTTGTTTTAAATGGAAATTAGATGACATTAGTCGTAAAAGAGATGGAATTTTCAAGCCAGGGCGCCTATCAGCTGCTGGTATCGGACACATCTCTCCAGAAGGAATACTGGATAGTATTGCAATTTAATGATGAAGATATGCTTGTAGATGCAATTTGTGAATGCAGCGATCAAGAAGATGCTTGTGTACATATATTAGCTGCAAAAAAGCATGTTTATAATCGATCGTTTCATCCTCTTCATGTACGCTTTAGAAATTCACTATGGAATATTCTTTGTAAAAATGTGGCTCTTCGCATTGGCACTTCTTCTGACAATATAATACGAGTGAAGCCCTCAGCTTATGAATGCTTATCGCTTACAGGTAAACCGCTCTTTTCTATAAGTGCATTATTGCCAGAATCTAAAGATTGGCTAGAAAAGAATATACATGAGCGTGTCAAAGAGACGGAGAAGTCTTCCTTGAAGTTTTCGAGGATTTCTGATGAAGAGTTGTTGCTATGGAAGGAGGGAAGACCTGCCTTTAAACTTGCTTATGAGCTTTCTTTTTGGTGTGATCTTGCAAAGCATTTGTTTTTGCTTCAAGAGGGACATGCAAATTATGCTATTCAGTTTGTCTATTCTAAGCACGAAGTTCCAAAGGGCATAGAAGCTGCATTTGATGCGTTCTTGCTTTTTTTTTATGTTGCATTTACAGATTTAGAAACATGTATACCTGCGCTTTTAACAGTTTCGTCTCCTCTAAAGGTATGCGCAAGCTCTTATGAGAAAATCGATAAAATTTTATATGATCAAGAAAATGTTCGTTTAGTTATTGAAAGAGATTTAACAGACACGTATAGCGTGGAATTTGATAAAAAAGACGTGGTTAAAAGCATACCCATAGGAGAGTGGCAATACATTCCAAGACAGGGCTTTTTTATGGATGAAAAGGATCCTGTTTTTAGTAAAAATTATGTTGAAAGAGATGATATTGAAGATGTACTTAACAAGCATATAATTTTGATTGAAAAGCATTTACAAGGCTTTAATCTATACAAGGATGAGATAAGGCCTTCTTATTATATTTTTTTTGATGGTCTTGATGCACTGCATATTCAGGCTTATTTAAAAGAGACAGGAGATTTACAACGTGTAAATAGTCAGTTGTTTGGCTCTTGGATCTATTTAGAAGATGATGGATTTTATAAAGTTCAAGACAGGAAATATTTGAGTCTAATTATTCCTAAGAAATATGTGGGTGACTTTGTTAGCGAAAATAAAGTCTGGTTAGATTCAAAGGAAGGTTTCCAGACACATTTAACAAGTGTTAGGGCTAACTTAAATTATATCTTAGATGAGTCAGATGTACTTCGCTTTTTTTCTGAGCATGATTTGGAAAATGAAAAAGAAGAGATAAAAGATTTTGATAAATGGATTTATATAGAGAATAAAGGTTTTTATGCGAAGCATCAAGAAGGGCTCTGTTTTTTTATCCAAAATGGTATGAGCATTGCTTCAAAAGATATTTCATTTTTTATTCATGTGCATGAAGATGAATTAGAAATGGTTCCTGGTTTTTTTAGCTCGTCAAGTCCTATTCAAACAGTTCAATTAAAAATTACACTTGAGAAGAATTTATCTATAAAAATAACCCCTTCTTATCTGTTTGCAACAGGTTATAAGCTGTCTGATTTAAAATTTTTTGAGGATTTTGTTTTTGTAAGAGGTGAGGGATTTTCAAGGACTTCTCTTTCTATTCGACTGCCCTTTGCTTATCAGCAAGAAAAGATCATCCCTAAAAATGAAAGGGATTTTTTTCTGTCTACCGAGCTAGAGGGGCTTATGCCTTATATAGCGTTTTTGGATCCGAGATTACAAAAACCAAAAGAGCTTAAGTTAGAATTACATGAATTTAGAAAGCAAGATGAAGGGGAATTCCTTATTCATTTTGTATATAAGACAGAGCGTGGTGCTGTACACTGTAATGACATTTGGAAGGCTTTAAAAAGAAATGAGCGTTTTCTTTTTACAGATGTTGGGCTTATTGACCTGCAAGATATGCGCTTTGAGTGGCTTTTACAATTTGAGAAGTATCAAATTCAAGAGGCTTGTGATCTGCTATGTTTAAGTGCTTTCCATGTGCTCAAATTGCAACTTTTTGAAGAAGTTAGAGAGCTTTTTGAAGAGAAAAGTCAGCATATATTATGGCAAGAGATTTTGCATTTTCAAAGTAGTGTGCCACTCGATATTTCTTCGCTTAAAAGCACGTTGAGAGCTTATCAAGAGATGGGTGTTAAGTGGCTTTGGTTTTTGTATACGCAAAAGTTGTCAGGTCTTTTATGCGATGATATGGGTCTTGGAAAGACGCATCAGGCTATGGCCTTAATCGCTGCTATTAGCTCACATACAGGTAATAGAGCAAAATTTTTGGTTGCATGTCCAACATCCGTAATTTTTCACTGGCAAGAGAAGTTAAAGATGTTCTTGCCGCATTTGCGTATTTTTACGTTGTATGGGCAAAATAGGGATATAAGCCTATTTGAAAAGGATTATGATTTACTACTTACTTCTTATGGCATCTTGAGGGTTGAGCTTAAACAGCTTGTAAAAATATCTTTTGAGTTAACTGTATTTGATGAGGTGCAAATTGCAAAAAACCATCAAAGCTTAACTCACAAAGCTCTTCTTGCGCTAAAGGCCAAGATGAAGCTAGGGCTTACTGGAACACCTATTGAAAATCGCTTGAGGGAGCTAAAGTCTTTGTTTGATTTAGTCATGCCCTCTTACATGCCAAGTGAAGATCTTTTCCGAGAACTCTTTGTTATTCCTATTGAAAAATTGCATGAAACAAAGCCAAGAGAACAATTGAATCGCTTTGTTAAGCCCTTTGTGCTTAGAAGAAAAAAGACTGATGTGCTTCTTGAGCTTCCAGAAAAAACAGAAGAAGAGGCCTTTGCAGAGCTTTTGGAGGATCAAGAAAGGCTTTATGAGCAGATGCTCATTCAAGCAAAACAGACACTCTCTTCTGAATTGGAAAATGATGCAAAACCAATACCTTATCTTTCTCTTTTTGCACTCCTTGGAAAGCTTAAACAAATTTGCGATCATCCAGCAGTGTTTCTTAAGGATCCATCTCGCTATAAAGAGTTTGAGTCGGGTAAATGGAATTTATTTGTAGAGCTATTACAAGAAGCTTTGGATAGTGAACAGAAAGTTGTTGTATTTTCGCATTATCTTGGCATGTTAGATATTATGCAGACCTATTTTAATGAGGTAGGGATTAGTTTTGCATCGATTCGAGGGAGCACTAGAAATAGGGAGGAGGAACTTAGGCGTTTTCATGAGGATCCAAAGTGTATGGTATTTTTGGGATCCCTTCAAGCAGTAGGTCTTGGAGTAGAGCTTACTGCTGCAAGTGTTGTAATTCACTATGATCGCTGGTGGAATGCCGCAAGAGAAAACCAAGCAACGGACCGGGTCTATCGCATGGGTCAAAAACGAGGTGTTCAAGTTTTTAAACTTATAACAAAAGGCACAATTGAAGAGCATATTGCAATGCTTATTCAAAAGAAGGCAGGCCTTATGGAAGATGTAATTGGTACGGATGATGAGGCTCTTTTAAAACAACTTACAAGAGAAGAGTGGCTCTCTTTGTTTTCAATTACTCAGTCTTAGATCTTTACATATTTTTTAAAATTTACGCATTCTTAAATATTAAATTGTGTTACGCTCTATGGGTTATAACAATATTTAAATTTTAAGGATGTTCATGAAAAGCATCGATAATTTATCCACTCAAAATAGTACACAAACATCTTTAGTAATCATAGGACCTGTAGAGAAGATTGTGAATAGAAGCCCTTTTACTGCATTTGTTTATTCTATTGTAGAGGGTCTTAGATCCATTATTACACAAATCGTAGATCGCATCTTAAGTGGGTTTTTAAAGATTTTTAGTTTGTTTTCAAAGAAGAAGATCGAACAGAGTGTAACACCAATTAAGCATATTGATCCTTCAATACTATCTAGTCCAGGAACTCAACCAGATACAATTCATGAAGAAAATAAACAAGTTGTAAGTTCATTAATAGAAGGCATTTTACAAGAGTTTTTTGTAGGTAGACCTTCTCTAGTTTCATCTTCTGAACAACTACAAGATGGGGTAATGACAGATTCTTTAAATACCTCTATGACGGATTCAAACTTGTTGTCATTGAGTAGCATTTTAGAAGTTTCTTTCCCCCAGGATCCTCCTTCATTGACAGAGTCAATGGAAATGGCCCCAGCATTTGTAGACTTTTTTCAATTACGCAGGGAGTTAGATGAAGAACTAAATAAATTAATGCTTATAAATGAAGGATTGTTAGAACAAAAACCTGATGGCATGATGTTCAGAATATGGATAGAAAAGCAAATTAGAGGATATGTAAATACAGTTCATAGGGATTATTTACCCAACCTGATTAAATCTGAAAGAAAGCTGGAACAACAACAATCAATAGTAGTGACTCGTCAACTTTTAGAATTTGTAACACATGTTTTACAAAAGGGGCCTGAAATTTCTAAACAACAATTAGAAGAGAAAATTAGGGAAATACGTGCTGTATGGGATCCTTATTCGGAGCAGATGAATAAATTAGTGTCTGACGAAGAGATTGTTGCAAGGTTAAGGGAAGAAGAAGCTTTTAGAGTTAAAGAACTGGAGAAAAAAAGAGCTTCTGAAGCCCTAGGGAAAATGAGAAGGGAGGCTTGGAAGATTGCTAATGCACCAAGTGTTGGGCAATTGCCTTTATGGTATCCTAATGATTTTCATTTGGAAGAAGAATTCTTAAAATTGAGCAATTTAAACGCAACGTGAGTTAATAAGAGTAGCCTTATTTTGAATTTGTTTGTGTGTATAAAGTGACCTTGTCCACAAAATAGGAATGTGTCGAAAAAATCAGGGGGAAGGTTTATGTATTCTTAATACTAGTAGTTTACGCTTTCTTGTAATTATTAATTTAAAAAAAGATGGTTACTTATGGTAACTTCGGTTAGAAATAGTACTATTGTACCTTTAAAATCTTCATTGCCAGAATCAACGGTACAAGACTCTTCAAATGAGAAGAGCTGTACACGTTTCGTATCTTTTTTAAAGGAACTTTGGGCCGCTATCATGCGAATAGTTGCTTATATTTTTAAGAGCTCAGGGCCTGTGGTATCTGCACCGCTTCCGCCTATAAAGCTTACTACTAGTGCTGCTGCACCTGCAAAACCACTTGTACGTTTGGTTAGCGCATCGGTAGTTGTTACAGAGCCCACGGCATTGTCACCAGTTGCACGGCCGACTACCTCTAGTGTATCTCATGTTTCTCAAGTAATCCTGCCCCATTCCAGGCCTTCAGTGTCTCCTCCCAAACTTCTAGTACCTATATCTAAGCCTCCGGTACTTCCAGTATCGACTCAACCATTTCCTTTGCCTTTTGTTACTTCTAAACCTCCAGTACCTCCAGTGCTGTCAGTTCAGCCTTTTATTTTTCCTAAGCCTTTGCTGCTACCTGAACCGCCAGTTAATGTGGTTGATACGCGGTTTGAAGAGAGTAGGGTATTACTTAATAGAGAGTTAGAAGCTGCACTAGAGAAAGCTAATCAAAAAATAGACAACACACTTAATAGAGGTCAAAATTCAAGAACAGATGCATTGAGTACTGCTATTAAGTGCATTAATGATATGCAAACATGTAACTTAAAGAGAAAACTTCAAAATGAAGAGTTTGAAAAAACAGTAAGAACAGTAATTACTGGGTTAATAAATGCAGTAGAAGCATTGCAGAAAATGGAATCTACAACTCATATAGGGATAGTACAAGAAAAGTATGGTGAAGTATTAGATCAGAAACAAGCTTTTGATAGATTTATGATACAGGAGTCTGTGAAAAACAAGAGTGCTGCAGGCATAGCAACAACTTCAAGTGCGCCATCTATACCGATTGCTCCTGCTGTTATGGTAAATCCTGAAAAAAACAAGTGTACATTATTTTTCCCTGAAGTTAGCGAATATCCAGCAGCTGTAGACATGTTGCAAGCATTCTCTACTTCAACCGAAAAAGGTCGGTATCGACTAAGTTTGGATACGTTGTTGCCTGTAGGTGCTATTGAAGAGTTAAATGGCAAAACAGATGCTTTGGAAAAGAGAGTTTTGATGTTTTATATAGACTTTCGTGTAGAGACTGATGTGATGAAGGTTAAGATAAAGAAAGTGTTAGAAGGCAAAAAGGCCGATATGCTTATCTTTATACGCTCTCCTATTGCTGTTTCTAATGAAATGGCGATAGCAAGAGATGTAGAAAGAGATTTTCAAGGAGTTCCGTTTTTATTTATAATGGCTGATTCAAATATTAATGTTATGGTAAGAAGGTTTCGTCCTGATGATGAGGATAGGATGCGATCCTTTCTTAAATACAACCTTACAAATGCAGTATCTTCTAGTTTTGTAAACAGAGAAGATAGGACAATCTATGAAGGGGATTCAAAGCATCAATGGAGTGGAACTTTGTGGGAACCCAAGCCTTAAGACTCGTATTCAAGATCATGAATGGGTTCTTCATCATATTCAAATTCATCTCCAAGGTCTTCGGAGGTGTATTCAAACGTGGTTTCTCTTCGAGGATGTTCGTTGAGAGGCTCTCTTGTCTCTTTTCTTACTTTATTTTTTAGGTGAAAAACAATAGGATTCCCTTTGAAGTTAAAGGAGAGCCTAAATTGGTTGAGAAGAAACTTTTTGTAAGAGTCTAGCATCAAGTTTGCATAGTTAAGAAAGAGCACAAAGGTGGGGGGCTGTGTGTCAACTTGCACCATGTAATAGATACGAAGGCGCTTTCCTTGCAGCATAGGTGGATGGTTTTTTTGTAGAGTAAGTTCGATAAACTTATTAAGCTTGGGAGTATTAATGCGTTCTTTACCCGCTTCATAGACCTCTTTTGCTAAAGAGAGTAGCTTGAAGACATTCCTGCCTGTATTTGCAGAGCCAAAAACAGTTGGACAATGGCTTAAAAATGCAGCCTCTTGCTGAATACCTTGTAAACAGTGTTCCATGCGAAAGCCTTTGACAAGGTCCCACTTGTTAAAGAAAAGAACGCATCCTTTACCCTTCTCTTCTACCATTTTGGCTATGTGCTTTTCTTGTGCTGTCATGCCTTGCGTTGCATCGAGTAGAAACAGGCATACATCTGCCCTTTCGATAGCTCTTTCTGTTCGAATGAAGGCAAATTTGTCGACAACTTCATGTTCTTTTTGCTTTCTTCGAATGCCTGCAGTATCAATAAGGGTATATTCTGTGTCGTCATGAATAAGTTTTACATCGATGCTATCTCTTGTAGTTCCTGCAATAGGACTTACGATGCAGCGATGATTATCTCCTAAGAGAAAATTAACAAGGGTGGATTTACCCACGTTTGGGCGTCCAATAATAGCAATTTTTATGGAACTATCTTGTATTTCCTCAAAAGAATCTTTTGGAAACGTGGAAAAAGCTGCTTCTAACAGTTCAGCAATGTTTCGGCCTTGTGTTGCAGAAACGCCAATCATTTTTTTAATGCCTAGGGAATAAAATTCATGCATAGAGGATTCATGGCATGCATCATCCACTTTATTAATCGCAAGATAGAGAGGTTTCTGTGTGCGTAAAAGAATTTCGGCAACTTCTTTATCGAGTGCTGTGTTTCCTATTTGTGCATCTACAATCATGATTAAAACATCAGCTTCTTCAATGGCAATTTCAGCTTGTTGCTTTACTTCCTCGTTAAATTCCGCCTTGCTCTTTGCATCGATTCCACCTGTGTCAATGAGGGTAAAGGGCATGCCAAAAAAATCCGCTGATGTGTAGAGTCGATCTCTTGTAATTCCCTCTGCTTCGTCAACAATAGCAATCTTTTTTTTACATATGCGGTTAAACAGTGCGGATTTTCCCACATTAGGTCTGCCAACAAGCGCCACTTTTAGTAACCTAGTCATAAACTTCTCCAAATAGAAGGTATGAGTTTACTTCAATATAAGATAAAAATGAATGATTATTTTTTAAAATTATCTTGTTTGAAAGAATAGAAAGATATTATCATAGTGCGAAATGGATGCATAATAATGAAACATAGTCATGATGAGATATCTCTATCAGTTTTATGGAGAGGGTTTGGAAATTATAGGCTCGATATGCTTCGAGCAGATGTATTTGCAGCTCTTGGTGTTGCGCTCCTATCTGTTCCACTTTCTATGGCCTATGCGCTTGCAGCTGGCTTGCCCCCTATAGTAGGTGTTTTTGCTACAATTTTTGGTGCCATTTTTGCTGCAGCTTTTGGATCCTCTCGGCACTTGGTTGTGGGTCCTACAAATACAATAGCTATTCTAATTCAAGCAGGTATTGCAGAAATTCTTTATACCTATTATCGAGATGTAGGTCCTGTTGAGCGAAGTAATTTAGCTCTAAACATCATGATACAATTAACTCTTGTTGTTGGGATTTTACAACTTCTTGCTGGTGTTTTCAAATTGGGTAGGTTGACGCAATTTGTCAGCCGCTCTGTTGTTATTGGCTATGTTGTAGGAGCAGCTCTTGCCATCGTTGTAAGCCAGTTTTATTACTTTGTTGGCATGTCAACCCAAGAGCATCCATCTGGTATCTATGAAAAATTAGAATACCTTGTTTTGCATATTCAACAAGCGCATTTGCCAACGGTGCTTCTTGGCCTTGGTAGTATCATCTTTCTTTTATTAGGCTCTCGCCTAAGTAAACGTATACCTGTTGCTGTCATTATGCTAGCCATTGCAAGTTCTGCAGTCTTACTTGTCAACAGTATCGATAGCACTAATTCATTTGCCCATGTAGTTCTTGTAAAAGACTTTGGCGAGATCGACTCAATATTTCCAACGATTTCTATGCCTTTTTTTGATGCACGCATCATGAATACTCTTTTGCCAATAGCTTTTGCGATTGCTTTACTTGGAATATTAGAAGCTACAACTATTGCCAAAACTATTGCAGCACATACGGGTCAAGTACTTTCTATGAACCAAGAAATACTGGCTATGGGCGTAAGTAATATCTTAGTTTCTTGTTTGGGTTCGATGCCTTGTTCTGGAAGCTTTGCTAGAAGCTCTTTAAATTATAGTTTTGGTGCAAAAACACGCATTGCTGCAGTTCTTAGTGGTGTATTTGTTGGAGCAATTTTCTATGTTTTTCAGCCCATTGTTGCAAATATTCCTCTTTCTGCACTAGCTGCGATCTTACTTGTTTCTGCAGTGCGCATGATTAATGTGTCTGAACTTAAATTGTGTATTAAAGCAACAGCTTCTGATTGTGTTGTCTTAGTGGTAACTGTGCTTGCATGCGTACTTTTTAACCTGGAAATTGCATTTTATATGGGCGTGATCTTATCGATAGTCCTATATCTTAAAAAAGCATCGACACCGCGCTTTGTGGAATGCGCTGTAGATAAATCTGGAGAGCTTTCTGTCCTGATTGCAAGCGAGCCTTCTGTAAATAAAGAAATTCGTGTTTTACAAGTGGAAGGAGAACTCTTTTTTGCAGCAGCAGACCTTTTGCAAACAACTGTTAAATCGATTGCAGAAGATGCGCATGTTAAAGTAGTTGTTTTGCATATGACGAATGCATACCATGTGGATGCAACAGCTTGTGTTGTGTTGCAGCATTTATATGATTACTTGCACCGTACAGGAAGGCATCTTGTGGCAAGTGGAATATCTAGGCAAGTGTGGCAAGTATTTTGTGATTCTGGTCTTGCAAGCAAACTTGGTTCTGAAAATCTATTTTTTTATGAGGAAAAGCATCCTGCGCATGCAACGCAAAAAGCGATGTTATGGGCAGAGGCTTTGTCTCGTCTTCACGGAGAAGATGAGTCTTTGAACCAAGATCTTGTCCCCTCAACTGGATCCCATTTTAAAGTCGTTCCATCAAAGGGGACTTTGTCGTAGATCCAAGGATCACTATTTTCTCTTAGGAGCCTATCGCATCCAAGAGCAATTCCAGGAAAAAATCCATATGTTCTGATTGCGTCCATGGCATATTGAGAGCTGCTTGGTCTATAGTGGCTTCTTGGGCCATCTATTGGAGAGATGACGTTTTGATGAAAGCGAATGAGGGCTTCTCCAAGGGATGTAAGTGGGAAGTTGGGTTTACAGCATGGCTTTTTTGCGGGATGTACAAGAGAGGCATCCTTTCCCCAAGGCTCTATAAAGCAAGGATTTGCAAAAATAGATGTTTGTAGCAGTAATATTATTAGGAGATGTGTTTTCATTTTTTAAAAGATGTAGTTGAGCATGAGGACAGGATATAGGCCTGATTCATCAAGTGCTTTTTTTCCATATTCTTCATATTTATGTTCATTATACTCTGCAGCAGCTCTTCCACCACCATAGATACCGCCCATATACCATCCACCTTCTAAGCTGGCTGTAATGATGCCAGCTGCATTATAGCCTCGATGAAAAAATTGATAGGCGGCTGCAATGAAGAGAGCATTGACAATAATGGCTGTAATGGCTGTATTTTTTTGTCCAACATACCAGTAGCCTGCTCCTGGAAGAATAGCGTTGAGGGTCTCTGCAGCCCTTTTAGATTTGAGGTCTTTTGTGTAGCAGTTATAGAGATTGCAAAAATATGGGGGTGCTCCAGGAAGAGATCCTGCTTCTTTGAGATGGCCTGTTTCAACGGCTTCAGCAATTTTTAGTCTACATGCAGTTTGAGGATAGATTTTTTCTATCCAACACAGAATGGAAGCAGATTTTTCTGAATCACAGCTTTTTTTGCAGCTGTCATAGAGTATTACAAGAAGGTCATGTAGGGCTGGAAATGTTGCTGAAATATGAGACTTTAGACAGCTATTTTCAAAAGCTGTGAGTGCATCATCATATTTCTCTGCAAGGTAGTAGGAGAGTACGATATCATATTCAAGTTCCAATTTTCTATACAGATTATCTTGTGGTAGCAAGATGAGAGCTCTTTTAAAGCCTGTAATTGCTCGGTAGAAATCACGCTCTTCTGCAAAGACCAAGGCGATCTTCATTTCTTTTGCAAAGTCTGTGCTCTGTTCTTGTGCAGAGAGGGGGCAGAAAGGAGCGGGGGTATGCTTTAAACAGCTTGCAGGTGGCGTATAAGAAACGTGTGGGTAGAAGGGCACCTTTGGAATTGTACAAGAGGATATAAAGGCAATTGCAAGAACGATTAAAATACTTTTGCGCACTTCAAGATTATCTTTGTTGCATGGGTGGGCAGTACATCATGGGTCCCTCTGGAGGGCATGGCAAGAAAGAGCTGTTGCCAAATGCTTCATTATAGTAACGACAGCACTGTCCTTCAGGGAAGCAGCTATCTGGCATTGAGTTTTCATAGAAATCTACACCTTCTGCATCTGTCAAGCGAGCAATTTGGCAAGGGGTGTCAATGATGCGAGGATTCAAGAAGATGATGATGTTGTCTTTGACACAGGATTGAGCTTGCTGGCTGAAGGCAGATCCAATAACAGGCAAACAGCCAAGACAAGGAATACCTGAGCGGACATAGGTCTTAGTATTTTGAATCATACCACTAAGAACGATGAAGTAGCCACTTGGGACATGAACACGTGTTGTTGTAAGGATTTTGTTAGTTGTAGGTACAGGGAATCCTGAAATGAATAAATTGCTAGTTGGGTCAATCTCGTTGATCTCTTGGTGGATTTCAAGTGTTACCATGTTGCTAAGACCTAAAAGCGGGGTTACTTGCAAAAGAACGCCTGTATCTCGGTAGTCTACGGTAAAACCTGTGCTGTTATTAGCTGCTTGAATTTGTACGTTGGTTGTTGTGAATGGAGAGTTTGTTCCAACAAACACTTGTGCTTTTCTGTTATCTTCTACAATGATTTTTGGATTCAAGATAATTTTAGTGTCACTTTCAAGCTGTAATGCGGTGACAAGTGCACCAAGAGTGCCAAAAACGTTACCATTATGCGTAATGAAGTTACCGATAGAGCCTAAATTAAATCCGCCTATCATAGGGATAGTAGGAACTGCAGCTGTTCCTATCGTTGGAGGTACTTGGAAGGCATTGGAAAAGCCGCTCGGAGTTGTTGCTGGATTAAAATCACCTATTCCAATAGAAAAGCCTTTCTTAGTTTGCACAATAGCGCCTAGTTGTACGCCAAAGTTTAAAGAATTTTGTAAACTTGTACGGATCACAAGGACTTCGACATAAACTTGCCGAGAGGGTACATCGATTTCACGAATGACATCTCTAATTTTTTGTAAAGAGAGTTCAGTACCTACAAAAATTAATGAGTTAGTCTCTGAGAGCCAAGTGACATCGTTGATTGTATTTGCAAGATCTGAATTGGTTTGGTCATCTTCTCGCATAGATTGGCCAATTGTATTCAGGGCATCTTGAATCTTTTCTCCATTTTGATATTGTAACTTGTAGAGAAAGAAATTTTTCCTTTGAATATCGTCTGGGGGTAGATCTGATACAATACTTTCAGGGGAGGCTCCTGGCTGGTCTAGTATGGTAAGTACCTCTATGGTCCTCTTGTTAAAGCCCGGGGTAGATGTGACGAAAATAGCATTTGTAGAGGGCTGTAGAACTAAATGAAAAGGTATGCCCTCTGCAGATGCTATAGGAGATAAGATTCTTTCTGCAAGAGAGACAAGGGAGGATGCTGGCATATTTATAGCGTTATATGTAGCAACAGACACAGAAGTATTGGGCATGTCTAGACCCGTGCCTGGTTGATCAAGAGATTGTAATATGCTAAGAGCTCTGTGCGTCATGTCATTGCTGCCCACAACAAAGATTGTATTTGTAGAGGGCTGCTGTACGAGTGTGATAGTGGTATTTTCAGAGAGCGCTATGGGTGTTAAAATTTTCTCAGCAATACTTAAAAGCCCTGCAGAAGAGCCGCTTTGAGGAAAGTAGGTAACAACATCCATAGATGTGTTGGGAGTGTCTAGGCTTTTTAAAAGCTGTAGCACTTTTTCCACATTAGCTGAAAGATCTGTGATGATTAGGTGTCTTGTTTCAGGAGACACTTCTACAACTGCCTGAGAAGAGAGCATGGGAAGAATAATCGCTTTGATTTTTTCTGGAGATACATAAGTTGTTCGAATCACCCTTGTGATCATGGGAGAAGAGGATGTTTCTCCCTGGTCAGAGACGACAGTTGCAAGTTTTGCAACATCGGCATTTTTGTAAATTAATAGGTTGTTACCCTGCTCAAGAAGGGATAAGCCATGGATGCGCAAAATTTGTATGAGGGCTGCCATGATGTCATCAACACTTGTAGGCTCTTCTGAAACAATGGTTACAGTAAACTGTAGGTCACTATCTTGAAATAAAAAATTTGTGTTAGAAATCCTGCTGATAAAGCGAATGTATTCGATAATGCCGACGTTAGTAAAATTAATAACGTAACCTTTAGCATTTGGGCCATTAGCATTTGGGCCATTAGCATTTGGGCCATTACTTGTGCTGGTAACGGAAGCTTGAGTGACTTCAACAGGTTTTGCATTCACATCTGTCGAGCTATCGTATGGCGTAAAGGTCTTAGCTGCAGGATTTTGGGCTGCTTGTCCAAAAAGGCTGGTGAGAGTTAGCATTGTAATGCCAAAATAAGTAGATACGAAAGTCTTGTTTAGGCGCATGAAGTTTGTTACCAGCAAATCAAAATTTGTGAAACTTCCTTTTTGGCAAGTATTCTATTAAAAGTCCAGGCTTTTTTTAACAGAGCAATTCCCTCAGTAGCCAATGTGATAATGACACCCCTGTTTAAATTTTATAACAGACCAGTCTTGAACCATTGGACAGCCATACATGTCGCAGTCATGAGTAACAGTAAGTGGTGGTAATGCTGTAAGGAGTGGACAATTAATAATGTGTACCATTGATATATCACTGGGGTTTATGATCGATAAATCAGTAAGTTTAAAGCAGTTTCGTATATCTAGGTGTCCTGAAATGGTAAGCTTGGATAGCTCTGTAATAACTGGGCACTCATGGATGAATAAGTCTTTTATATAGGGGTTATCAGGAAGTAATACGCTAGTAAGTAGTTGGCAGCGCTCGATATAAATCGATTTTAAATGCTTACCAATAAAAGGAAATGCTACCCATTGATTACATTCTTTAATAGAGAGGTTTTCTACATGTTGAAGCTCTAGTTTGTCTTCCTGAGGCTTTGTTGAACATCCAATTAATAAAAGATCTTTTAAATGAGGAAAGCGTGTGTTAATTAGATCGATGGATTCTTTATCAAGTTGTAAATAGCCTATAAGTGAAATAGAGGTGGCACCTGTTGGGATTGTATTTAAAAAAGCTGTTAATTCAACTTGTCTATTTTGCATTTCTTCATGAATTTTTTGACGCAAATACACTTGGGACGTTTCCATTATGTCCTTATTGTTTGACACGCAGTAAGCAAAGTTTAAGAGAATCTCATCTTCTTTTGTAAGACTGTCTGTTAAGATATGGTCAACAAAATCTTTAATTGATTGTGAATTATTTGAAAAACTATGGACTGCTCTTTTAATATCCCATGTAGTGTCGTGCATGTTCTTTTCATCAATAAATTCAAAGAAAATTATCTTAACGGAAAGTGGTTGTCTATTTAGCCATTTATCCAAGTTTGCTGTATCTGTATTAAAGAGATGTTGTGTTATCTCTTCTTGGTCAGCAAGAAATTTCCCATGTTTTGCTTGGATGCACTTAACTTGTTCTTCTGGTGAAAGAGCAAGTTCTTCTTCTGTTAGCTCTGGATGGAAAATAAAAAAGGCTCTAAATACCTTGAGAATTGGTTCTATGTGTTTTCCTTTAATATTGTAACGGTTGAGAAGTTCGGCTACATGCATAGCTGTTGTTATGTTTGAACAAACAGGAAAGCGTTCTGTTTCTAAGGCTTTAAAGAATTGTCTAAAATCTTCTTCTGAATAAAATTCTTCTTGCTCTTCTGGGCCCCTTGTAGAATCTAGGTGGAGTGTTTGCGATGTATTTTTTGTACTAAGTTCTAAAAACTCAGGAAAGTATTCTTCCACTACGATTTCGTTAAATTCGCACTCAACAATTTCTTTTTTTCCTGTTTCGGTATTTAGTTTATTAAAAGTAACTTTTACTTGTTTAGGCATTAAAGCCTTTTCTAATGCCTGTAAAACTTGTGGGTCTTGTAAAGCGTCGGTGTTAATATGTTCGTCAGTTTCCAAACGCTGCGCTGCAATTGCATTGATCATTTCTAGATTACGAATAGTTAGAGAAGAGCTTTCTGGAGAGGTGTAAGAATAACTAGCTCCTTGTCCTTCTAGGGAAATTGTTTGGATGGTTTCATTGATAGTAGAAATGAATTTATGTAAAGCTTCAGAAGACCAGCGTTTTTCATAAACAAGTCCTGCCTCCAAGTCTATTAAGTGGCGGTTCCAATAATCTTGAGTTTGTTCTTGTCTAAAGATTTCTCCAAAACTCATGATATATTCCTTTTTATAGTTTACGAGATAGGCTGATAAGGGTAAGGGGAACCTCATCAATGGATTTTTTAGAGGCGGGGGTCATTTTGCGAAGAATTGCTTCTACTTGTTTTTGAGGAGATAGATAAAGAGTATCCATGAGGGCTTGTTGAAAGTCTTCTTCGTTGAGACCTGCTTGTGCGCTTTTATTAGAAAGAGCTTTGAAGGTGTGAAGAAGCAAGCGATCACCCACATTCCAATTACTGTTTACTTCCACAAATGTAGCATCTTGTGTGATTCCAAGAGCAATATTGTCTGTGCCAAGACGCCTTGCTTTGTTTAGACCAGATGGTAAGTGCCAAAGAGCACCAAACCCGCATGAAATAAAGCGCAGTTGATGCTTGGCTGGTTTAAGAATGAGAATGCTCATTACAAAGAGATGATCTGTAAATTGTTGTACCAGCATGCTGTTTAGACGCTCAATAAGTTTTGCAGGTTCAGAGAGTAGATGTTTTAATGACAAGACCATTCCTTTTAGAAGAGCTGTATATAAGAGGGCAGATGCACCCTTTGAGGAGGGCTCTGCAAGTAAAACAGCTAAATTACCCTCTTCAAGTTCTATAAAATCGTAGTACACCGGAAGAAGAGAGAGTGTATTACTATTTACAAGGCCAATATCGACTTTTGACCAGCTGGGAGGAGCTGGAGGAAGAAAGAGGGATTGCGCCGCTTTTAACTCTTCAAAAAGCTCACTTGTGTAATCACTTTTTCCAACATCTTTTTCAAAAGATTCAGACTCCATATAGTTAGAAAGGTCTGTGATGAAGTCGACAATATCTTGATAGCGAGCCTCCGGATTTGGTTGTAGAGCTTTGCTTAATATTTTTTGGATGTTAATGGGTAATAGAGAGAGGTGAATGACGCCGTGGCTTAATTTGCCAAGAACAAGTTCATAAGTAATAATTCCAAGAGAATAAATATCGGAGGAATAAGACACTTTTGAGGGGTCTAGTTTTTGCTCTGGACTCATATAAATAGGTGTGCCCATCATGCGTTTTTTTTCAGAATGTTCTTGATGGTTGACATCTTCATGGAGTTGTGCAATGCCAAAATCAATGACTTTTACTCCTCCAGATTCTGTAAGAAGTATATTTTCTGGCTTTAAGTCTCTGTGGATGACACCATGAGCATGAAGATGGAAAAGGGCATAGCCGATTTGCAAGACGATTTCAAGAGAGCGTTTTAGAGTAAGAGAATTTTGTAGGATCATTTGCCTAAGAGATATGCCTTGGATAAATTCCATGGCGATGTACAGACCACCTTCCCACTTACCTTGACCATAGAGTTTTACAATATTTGGATGGTTGGTCATTTCGATAATTTCAGATTCTTGCAAAAACCTGCTGACAAGTTCTGGATGTGAGAGGTATTGAGAGGGTAGTACCTTGATGGTGAGTGGTTCATGGGTGTCAGGATTGATGCCAAGGTATAAGACGCTCATACCACCTTTATTTAATAAACTTTCTACCTGGTAGGGGCCAATTTTTTCAGGTATAGAGGATGAAGAGGACTCCTCTTTTTTACTATTTTTGGTAAGGCCCTCAACGATTGTATCTTGTTTAAAAAAATCAGGTGTTGTCATAGGCTCTATATCGCAAGAATGCGCACTCCAAGTACTTCGCCAATTTGAATGAGCTCTCCTTTTCCGATGCATTTTCCGTTGACAATGAGTCTTACGCTATTATCAACTTCTTTATCAAGAGAGAGTTCATTACCAGGATGTAATTCCAAAACTTTTTTTGCAGGAAGAGAGAGAGAGGCGATTTCTATTTTGATGATAAGTGGAATGTCTTCTGGTTTTAGAGGTACGCTTTCTGCTTCATTTACGACCTCAATTTTGGAAGGAGCTGTTTTTTGCTCTGTTTGCTTTGGAAGAGACTCTTTTACAGGTGCTTTTTGCTCAACAAGTTCTTCTTTAAGAACTTTTGAGAGCTCTTCATCTTCCATGAAAAATTCTTCATCTTCTCCTAAGAAAAGGCTTGTATCTTCTGCATCTTCAGCAGGAGGTTGTGCGTCGTGTGTCTCATCTGCAGGCGCGTGGGTTTTGGGTGGTTCTTTTTCTTTAGATGATTCTGTTGTCATAGGGGGTTCCTCGAGCTTAGCTAAATATTCTGTAATTTTAATTTTATTGCCTTGGAGTGTACCATTAAAAAGGAGGGAGTGATTGAAAGATAAAAAACAAGGTCCCTGTTTTTTATCCATATTAAAGGTAGAATGTTGAAGGATAAGGAGGTCTCCAGTTTGGATGTGCAAGAGTTCTTGTAAGGATAATAAAACATGCCCCATGCAAAGAGAAACGTTGAGAGATACACTAGGATTGAAATGAGATCTTTCAAATTCTTCTCGATTGCGCTTCCACGCTTTTCTAAAAAAGGAAGAGAGGAAGAGTCTTCCGTTGATGGATTTATTATCCATTTCAAAGATGATATCTAGACAAAGAGAAAGCTCATTGGGAGCTTTTGCTCCTTTAAGAAGTCTCAAGGGAAGTTTTTCAGTTACACCAAGATCCTCAAGTGTATGTAAGACTTCAGCTGCGATATAGGAACAAAAACCCTCTTGCATTTCATCAGATAGAATATCAATAGGAGATCCAAGAACTAAACTCATCAGGGTTTTTATATCCTCTTCTGGCATCACCCAATGCAGCGTTCCCTCTAGTGGAGATACGGCAATTTGTATGGTTTTTAGACCGCTGCCAAGTCCTTCAAAGAGCTCTCTTGACTCCCTCCATAACCATTGTTTGGGAGTGATTACGAGTTCCTTGCATTGAAACGTTTTTTTCAAGTTTTCTGCAAAGAGGCTCCAGTCGAAAGAGGGCGTATTTCCAAGAAGAGGAATTTCATCAATTTGTAAAATAGCAGAATCAACAAGGGGAAGCCAATTAGCTTTAAGAGAGCCTTTCATCTATTTAGGTCCTCCGCCTTGATCGTCCGTACTGCTTCCTGTTTTTTCTACTCGTGCATACTGGCTTGAATAATCTATTTGTTCTTCAACTTTGATATCGCCGTTGACTTTGATTTTCTTTTGATCGAGTTGAGATTTAATTTGGCCCACAACTTCGGCTGTAAGTGCTGTTGCGGTTTTTTGATTAGTAATTGTTATGCTGATGGTTAATTCTTTTGCTTGATTTTGCTGAATTGTAATCGTTGATCCATTATTGAGGTTAACTGTCGTATCAGTGTTTCCACTATTTACAAAAGTTACAATAGAGCTTACGTAAGTGTTAACAAGGTCTGCAACGCGTGCTGAGGGTTCTACCCTTGAGGTTGCTTCTACTTGTCCTGTTTGCATTGTAGGCTGGTTTAAGACGTTTTGTTGGCCAGGAACTGCTTGTGGACTTGGTGAATTATTATTTTCTTTAAAGTCAGATTGAGATTTTTCTTTTACGGGCTTATAAGAATAGCTTTGAGATGCCAAGTCAAAAGGGCTTGTTGTCTTTGTTTCATTTTTAGAAGTTTTATTTTCTGGAGTAGTAGGGTGGCCTGTGGGTAATGTTGGCTCTTTTTTTACAACATTTTCGCCTGAAAGATAAGATGTAAGTGGAACTTCTTGCTCACTTTCTTCCTCTGTATTCTTTTGTTTTACGTTAGCATTGGCCACATCTTTTTCTTTTGTGTCTGCTGTTGTTTTATGATGAGAGGGTGTAGTTGCCGATGAAGTTTTTTGAGATGAGGGTGCGTAAGGATTGTCAGCTTGTTTTTGTATATGTTTATCTGGAGATTTTTTTGGAGGAGGAAATTGCTTGGCTGAATCATTAGATTGTCTTCGCAGATTTTCATCGAGCGATCGTCCCTGATTGTTTGCTCCAGAAGATGGTGTAGATGGTGTTGATGCCTGTATGGAAGAGGGGTCGTGACTATTAACCATAAAAAATATTAGCTCCGTTTTTTTCCATAATAGATGGTTGTTCCAATTTCATCGAGCTCTAGTTCTTCTTTTCGCTCTAAATTTGTACGTGCTTCTTTTTGCCAGGCTTGATGATGAATTTCAAGCTTTTCTACCTCTTTACGCTTTTCTTTCAATATTTTTTGTGCAGCTTCTAATTCTTTCATTGCTGCATCCACTTTCTTTTGTTGTTCTTTGACCCTCACTTCTTCTTTTGCAAGCTTTTCTTTTACAACTTTTAAATAATCTTTCATCTGTTTGATAGTTTCTGAAGTAGTGCCCTCATCTAACACTTGTCTTAGCTGCGTTAGTTTTTCTTGATAGTGGTTTTGTACCAGATCTCTTGCCTTTTTTACCTCTGCAAGTTTTTCCTCTTCTTTTTCGACGATAGCTTTTTTTTCCTTGACGACTTTTTCAGCGTCTTCTTCGCGCTTCTTTTTAACTTCAACAATCTGTTTTAAGGGGTAATTTTTATCTATACTCACGATGTTCTAAAGAGTCCTTTTAATTGCTGTATTGTTTCTTTAAAGCTTGATTTTTCATCGACTGCCTGTTTTAAAAATCTATTGACTTTGTCGATATGGTCTATTGAAAAGTCTGCAAGCTTGTCTGTACCTTTTTTGTACTCTCCAATACGAATAAGAAGTTCATTTTTTTTATAGTTTGCAAGAACCTCTCTTATTTTTCCAATGAGTTGGAGCTGTTCCTTGTCCACAAGAGAATTGAGCAATCTACTTGCAGAAGATAAGATGTCAATTGCTGGGTAGTGATAACTTTGTGCGAGTGCAGAAGACAAGATGATGTGCCCATCTAGTATGGAGCGCGTCTCGTCAGCAACAGGCTCATTCATATCGTCGCCTGCAACTAGAACCGTATAAAAGGCTGTAATGGAGCCTTTTTCAGAAGTACCCGAGCGCTCAAGAAGCTTTGGCAATGTAGAAAAGACGGAAGGTGTATAACCAGCTCTTGCTGGAGGCTCTCCAGCGGCAAGGCCCACTTCTCTTAGGGCCCTTGCAAATCTTGTGATGGAATCCATCATGAGAATGACGGATTTGCCTTGATCCCTGAAGTATTCGGCAATTGCAGTTCCTACATATGCTGCATTAAGACGTAGCTGAGAGGGCTGATCAGAAGTAGAGACGATAAGAACAGAGCGCTTCATGCCCTCTTCTCCAAGATCTTTTTCGATGAATTCTCTAAGTTCTCTTCCACGCTCACCGATGAGTGCAATGACATTGACATCTGCTACAGCGTTTCTTGCAATCATTCCTAGAAGGGTAGATTTACCACCACCAGCAGCTGCGAAAATACCGACTCTTTGTCCCTCTCCACAGGTTAAAACACCATCGATTGCTCTTACACCGACAGAGAGCGGTTTGCTGATGATGCTACGTTTTAATGGATTTGGAGGAGATTGAATGACAGGATATGTTTCTGTTAAATTAAGAGGGCCTTTAGTTTCAATGTCAATAGGCTCACCAATTGCATTGAGTGTTCTTCCTAAAAGTTCTGGACCTACTTTGATATGCAGGGGTTGGTAGGTTGGAATAACTTCAGAAGAGGGACCAACACCACTCATTTCTCCAAGAGGAGAGAGAAGAACTTCTTCTTGTGTAAAGCCAATTACTTGTGTAATGAGAGGTTCTCCCTCTCTTTTAACAAGACAAATTTCTCCAATTTTCACCTGAGGTATGACAGCTTTGATGAGCATGCCAACAACTTCAGTGATACGTCCATGGACGGTTGCAAGCTGGATGTCTTCCAAGCTTCCCATCAATTTATCTAACTTTCCATCCATTCCCATAAGTGAAATCCTCTAGTACCTCACTCACAGTGGTACTGTTTTCACTACAGTTTGTCAATTACTTTTTCCAGCTAAATTTTTGCTTTTACAAAAAATGGAGGAAATGGGAGGCTGTGTTTGCGTACAAGAGTGCTTATAACCTGAGTTTTAAGTCATTTAAACTCAAAACTCAGGTTTATATTATTTTTTGGAGGCGATTATGTACCACCATTTAGGGATTGTTTTTTCTTCAATTTTCTTTTTTATTGGGATTTTAGTTGGTCAAGAGGGTAGTTGTATACAAAGCTTGATTCAAATTTCACATTTAGAATTATTGCCAAAAGGTGGAGAAACAATTCTTGATGATTAAATAAAAACTAAATTTTCAATACGTTCGTGTACAGCATTAATATGCTTGCAAAATCATTCCATTTTAGTGTAGTGTGGCCTTCGTGATTTTTATGATTTTTTAACAATACTAAAATTAATTTAGAATAGAGTGGTGAACATGTTGTATTGTCAGGAGTAAGAATATGAGTACTGTATGGAACATATTTAAACCTACACCGCACTTAAATGAGATCCAAGATGCGGAAGTTGTAAAAAAGCAGTACAAGTATTGGCGTCTGCGTATTTTTTATACGATGTATGTGGGTTATGCTTTTTACTATTTTACAAGAAAAAGCTATACTTTTGCCATGCCCGCTTTGATGGAAAATTTGGGTTTTGATGAGAGTCAATTGGGCTTTTTAGGCACTGTGCTCGCAATAACTTATGGGATAAGTAAATTTACAAGTGGTATACTTTCCGACCGGTCAAATCCTCGTTATTTTATGGGTATAGGGCTTATTCTTACAGGTGTTATGAACCTGTTTTTTGGGATGTCTTCTTCTTTGCTCTTCTTTTCTATTTTTTGGGGATTAAATGGCTGGTTTCAGGGATGGGGTTGGCCTCCTTGTGCAAGGCTTTTAACACATTGGTATTCACAAAAAGAGAGAGGTACTTGGTGGGGGCTATGGAATTCGAGCCATAATGTGGGTGGTTTTCTTATACCCTTTATAGCCGCTTATGCAGCGGAGCATTGGGGATGGCGCGCTGCGATGTATATCCCTGGTTGCTTATGTATTTTACTTGGGTTTTTTGTGATTAATCGCTTGAGAGATACACCACAATCATTGGGACTACCTCCTATTGAGAAATATTGTAATGATTTTTCTGGTAATCATAAAGAGGTGGAAAAAGAGCTTTCAGTAAAAGAGATTCTTGTTAAGTATGTATTAAAAAATAAGTATATTTGGGTGCTGGCCGTTGCCTATTTTTTTGTTTACGGAGTTAGAATGGCAGTTAATGATTGGACTGTCTTGTATTTAGTAAAAGAAAAGGCTTACTCAAAAATTGGCGCCGCAGCTGCGGTGTCTCTTTTTGATTTAGGAGGTTTTTTAGGAGGCCTTGCTGCTGGTTGGTCATCTGATAAAATATGCTCTGGTAAAAGGGGGCCTATTAACGTACTGTTTACTCTGGGATCACTTGTTGCGGTTTATTTATTTTTCAAAATCCCAATAGGTTATAGTTTACTAGGGTATACATATTGGGATGCTACGATGCTTTTCATTATAGGTTTTTGTATATTTGGCCCTCAGATGCTTATAGGGGTTGCAGCAGCGGAGCTTTCTCATAAAAAGGCAGCAGCAACGTCCACTGGATTTGTTGGGTGTTTTGCCTATCTTGGGGCCGCTGCAGCAGGTTTTCCTCTAGGCATAGTTATTCGTGACTATGGTTGGGAGGATTATTTCATTATCTTAGGTATTTGTGGTGCAATTGCAACACTTGTATTGATTCCTCTTTGGTCGATCAAGTTCAATCCCAAGCATGACTAAAGAAAATAAAGTTATGAGTACAAAAGCAAAAGAAAACTGGAAAAAATGGGTTAGAGTTGCTGAAGAAGCACTTCAGGATAATGCTTTAAAGAGCTCTTATTAAAAGATCCAAAAAAGATTTTGGATGATCATGACATTGATTTAGAAAAAGATGAGCTTCCTAAAATTGTTGAAAACACTAAAAGCATAAAATATTTTACAATACCAACTAAATCCCAGTTAGATGGCCGGTTAAAAGAATCAGGCCTAAGGTAATGTCAGCTCGATTTTCAATTATCTGTTAATCAATAACTTGAATAGTTAAAACACGGGAGGCGCGGAGACTTATAATTTATCATTTATGATGCGTTCTACACCGAGTTGAACCAGTTATAAGAGGTCAAGAAAGTTTCTAGATAATCTTTCGGCTTTATCTGGATTTGTAGTATAAAGATCTTGTAGTGCTTGAGTAATTTGTTGCGTATATGTCGAACCACTCGAAGAAGAGGAAGAAGAAGCAGTCGACGTTGTGCTACTTGAACTTGTTGTTGCTCGATTTGTAGCATCTCGTATCCTGCGTTGAAGATCAGAGTATTCATCTCGAAGCTTTGTTAGCCTGCCAGCAAGGCGTATACCTTCCTGTTTATGTGTAGTAGCCAATGACTCTACCTGCCTGCATAAAGTTCTAGGGGTTAGAGGACGTTGTAAATTCCAGGTGCGAATTTCTAGTGAGTTGGCTATGGCTTCTAATCTAGAACGAAATATGGAATATATATCTTTGAACCGTCGATCGCGTTCGGACGAATCGTATGTACGGGCTTCGTATGTACGGGTTATTGCATCACGCTCTCTGGAGTAGGTATCGTCAGCATCACGAATTTCTCTATGAATGCTGGCAACATCAATGGTTGGATTATTACCCAGTTTTTTTTCTGCCTCTTCGATTTGATTTTTAACGTAACGAAGTGAATGTTCTAAACCTGCTTTACTAATAGCACTCATTTATTTTCCTTTTTAAGTATACTTATGGCTTAAAGCGTCTTCGGATGCTTGATTTGCACAAGCGACCAATGGGATTAACCTTAAATCGCTAAACATCGCCAAAGCATACAGGGAAAAGTAGATTTATTCCAGAAAATAATGGTAAATAAGTCTCATGGCCAACGTATGCTTGTTGATTTTAACTTGCCCAAAGATTGCGATATCCATCAAGAAGTCTATTAGACTTCTTGCGTAATTACATTTGCTTGTTAAAATTGTCTTTTTTGACATCTTTATCGTTAAATTTTTCAACCATATGTTCACATATGCTTGAAAAATTTATCAATAAATCTACTCAAAAAATTTCAAGTTTTCTAAGCAAAGCTAATTATGCAAGAAGTCTATTGAAAGGCTTAAGGGGCTAGTTTTGGATGCCCATGATGGTGGAAATATCGCTAAGAGCCTTTCCGAGCAGGGTTGTAAAAAACTCGACTTGCTGTTGAATACCATTCATTTTGACTTGAACGGCCATGAGGTCTCCAGGAGATAGGTTTTTTGTATGACCAAGAGCTTCTGTAAGTTGAGCCAGTCTTGTATGACTGCCTGCTATGTAGTCAAGATAGTGAGAGACAACATTAGTTGGCTTTGATGGCAAAGAAGAGGGTGTTAGCGGGGTATTTAGCTTATTTCCAATAAAAGAAGCATTGTCATTGAGTTTGGATAGATAAGCAAAAAGGCCAGGCGCAGTAGAGGGGTTTTTAAAATAAGCAGTATTTACAGCATTATTTATGAGATTTGCAGGAACATGTTTTGTTTCTAGCTCTTTTTTCAGGTTTGTTAAAGTGGTAGTTACATTATCATTGTTTTTGTTTAGCAGTGTAGAACTTGTTTCAAGTGTCTTTAAAAAGCTAGGAATTGTGGGCTGTTTTAGGGATGTTGTGCTTCCTGCAGCTTGTGCACTAAGGTCCATAGGAGATGGATTTTGCGCTGCAGATCTCTCCTGTTGCTTTATAGAGAAGGGGGCAGGACCTCCTTCTTGTGTAGGGCTACCAAGGGTTGTGCTAGGACCTTCTCCTGGCGCTCCTGGTGTGATTGGTTTTGTAGCTTCAGTTGATGCAGTAGAGTTTAGGTGATCTAGAGGGGAGGGTTCATTGGTCATATTTTATTCACGTCTTTAGTGGGGATGCTTCATATTCAGTAACTTTTTCTAATAAGGCTAGAGCAGACTTTCCAAGGGAATGTACACCTGGATCAGAAGACTCTTTGAGAGCTTCTTTTACAAGTTTTTCTCCTGTTTCTGCAAGAGCGCTGATCTCTTGAGGTTTTAGGGTAGGGCCTTTTTCAATTGTTTTTGCATCTTTTTTTATTGAGGTAAACTTGTCTACAAGATAAGAAAAACCTAGCAAAACTTTGGCAAGAGCATTTTCAGGTTCTTTTTTGAGAACAGAAGAGAAAAGATGTCTTGCTGTCTCTAAGCGCATTGCATTGAGAGCAATGTAGCCAAAGCCAAGGACAGGAGCGCTGTGCTCCGGCTTGAGTAATTGAGCTGCTCTAAAAATTTTTTCTGCAGCCTGTTGATTACCTTGCTTGACGGCGATGAAACCAGTTTCTACAAGCATAGGAAAATCTTCTGAATGGAATTGATTGTGACTCATATTTTAACCTTGATAAGCTTAACTTGGGATTATCCACCTTTTGTATTACGAGCAACTGCCATAGCAATATCTTGAACGCCCTGTATTACGTTAGTCAGTGTTTGACCAAACATAGCAAGCGTATTCATCTTCATCTGAAGCTGAAACAATGCAGACATCTGTACTGATGATGCCGACATTTTTCCGATGGCTATTGTCTGTGCGTTAACATCGCTAGACATTGTTTGGTAACTATTTATTAACGATTTATAATCGATATCGCCAGGTGATGATGACATTTTATACCTCTAATTATTTCTTGGAGATTTTTGCTATTACTTGTTCAACAGCCGTATAGCCAAGAAGCAAGGCCTCTGTCTCATCAAAGACTTTTTTATCTTCTCCTTTTCTGAGAAGGCTTTTAAGTTCCTCTATACGAGACGAAATCACTTTTTTTAGTTCTGCAAGTTCTACAGCTGCATTTGGACCTTTTAACTTGCTCTCTAAGTCAAAAGCAGGTCCCGCTTTTTTTTGTTCTAAACCAAACATCTTTAAGAGGTTCTCCCTAAGTCATTTTTTAGATATTTATTGATTATATTTAATTTTGAATTTGAGTCCATCTTTTTCCAAGAATATAACATTTGATTGGATACTTGTAATTGTCATACCATCCAAAACATCTCCACGGGTCAAAATTAATCCATTGATCATAACATTGATATTGGTGTGATCGTGAGTAGAAAAGCCAGTTACTTGATAGCGCTCAGAGATATTGATCACAGCTTCTGCAGGAGACAAGGGAACAACAAAATTTTTGACGGAGCGAAGCCCATTTAAAGTCTTCCAAGACTTGATCAATGTTTGTAGGTCTTCTTCCTTGTTGGATGCAATGAACCCTGCAAGAACCATCTCTCCGTTTGCAATTTGAGTGGTAACACCATTTAATCCTTGCGCAAACAGATCACTATTTACTCTGGCTAAAATATCTTCTTCGACAGCCACGCGGTTTTGTAGTTTGTCAAGGTAGGGAAAATTCAAATTGAGATAGTCTGTAAGTTGAGCAAATTCTTGTCTCGTTCTTAAGTAACCAGTGACTACAAAGACACCGGGTTTTGCAGCATGAATACTTACGCCTGTCCATAGAGGGTTTTTAGCGATTAGATTGTTTTGCTCTTGCCAGATATTTTGGTCGACGATGACATTGGTGTCATCGAGGTGGGAGATGAAGGTAAGGCCTTTGAGATTGTATTCTAGCTGGCTTTTATCGATAGGTGTTAAAACGTGCCCTACAAGGAATAGTGTACCTGTTGCTTTATTGAAGGAGGATGTAACTTCTGGAAAATCTTGTAGTGAAGTTGTAATTTCAGCATCGGGGTTTTTTACAGGGATGATCTCTTCTTTACTTGTAAATAGAGATGAAATTCCAAAGATAATAAGCAAAATAATGATAATGATGATGGCGCATATAGATAAATTTACCTTGGATGCAAAAAAAGCATCGAGAGCATTTGTTTTAAGTTTTGTTTTAGGGGTAGTAGGAACAGATTCTTCAACTTCTTCTACTATTTCAGTTTCTGTCTCTTCTGGCTTTAACTCTTCAAGAGGTGCAAGAGAAGGCGCTGAAGAAAAAATTGTATGACTTTCACTCTCTCTATCGACAATGACAAAAGAGGTCGTTCCAAGAAAGATGACATCTTGGGCCGAAAGTTCTGTTTCCTCTTCAATCTTTTTATCGTTGATTACAACACCATTTCTACTTTCAAGATCTGCAATGTAGCATTTTTCTTCTGCTGTAACAGTGATGCGTGCATGCCTTCTGGATACACTTAAGTCATACAAGATTACATCGCATGTTGCAGGATCGCTTCCGATGACATAGGACTTATCTGGACTCATGGAAAATTCAGCACCTGTTTGAGGGCCTGAAATGATCTTTAGAAGAAAACGCTCTCTTAAAGAGAGGTCTAATGGGGGGGCGTCAACGGGAACTTCTTCTGCTGAAATTTCTTCATAAATTGTTGGAAAGGCGGGCTCTGAAGATGCATCTGTGGGCTCTTCTGTAGAAATTTCTGTGGCACTATCTACATAGTCTTGTTCGGGGCTTGAGCTTTTATTTTTTTCGAGAGTCTTTTCATCGACATCTTTTTCAGTAAAATAAAATAAAGTAGCTCCAATTTTTAGGCGATCGCCTTCTTTGAGGGGAAGTGCTTCCTCAAGATGTGCATTATTTACGAGTATGGGGTTAGTTTGGCTAAGGTTCTCGATGAAAAAGGTATCTTCCTGTTTTTTTAAGAGAGCATGTTGCCTTGACACTTTAGGATCTTCAATAACAAGAGTGCAAAGGTCTGGGTCTCTGCCCAAAAACCATTCAGTCCCATTTTCAAGAGCGAAAATATGTCCTTTTAACAAGCCATCTTCTGCAATAAGTTTTGATGTCATGGATATTTATCCTAAACCTTCACCAGCTGGTCGTTCACTTTCTTCTGCCACAAATCAACATAGTTTATAAAATCCTCGATATGCGATTTAAACTCAGCATAATTCATTTGGAATGGGTATTTTTTTGTAAAAGTAAACTGTTTACCCTCTTCATTTAAGCCAATTATACCGCCGCCCGTTCCTTTTCCAAACAAATTAGCATGCATGAGCGTAGAAAAAAAATCTTCGCAATTCTGTTCAGAGCAAGGTCCAAGATAGGATGTAAGATAAAAACCTGTTTCCATAGCGCGTATACCAATAGCTAAATCTTTTCCAAAAGAAAATTTATATGTCTTGTTTGCATCAACTACTGGTATATCAGTAAGTTCGATGTCTTTTGCTAGTTGTCCTACAAAAGAAATTAATAAAGCTTCATTCATGGCAAATCTTATACACCTTAAGTTATCCAGTTTGCAAGCAGAGAGTGCATCTATTTTATCCTCTCATTGAAGAGGCGTCTACAACAGAGTGAAATGCTTGCTTAATTGCATCTAGTACAGACCCTGTGATATCACCTGATTTTCTAGAAACTTCTCCCGTTGCTTGTTGCGCTGTTTGAACGAGCGTGGAAAGTGCGCGAAAAAGAGCGGAAAGAGCAGCTTGCTTTGCTTGAGTTTGCCTTTGTAGAGAGTTACTTAAATCTGTGATACCCTTTTGAACACCACCAATGCCTTGACCAAGTGCACTGCAAGTATTACCTAATTTGTCAAAAAGTTTAGCTTTTTCTTGAAGCTTTGTTTTGGTTGAGGCGTTTTCTGCTTTTTTTGTTGCAGCATCTTTCTCAGCCTTTGCTTTAGCCTCTGCTTTTTTTAGCTTAGCAGCTTCTTCTGTTCCTACCTTATCCGCTTCTGTTGTTGCTTTACCACCTGTGGCAGCTGGTGCGTCAGTAGCGCCTGCTTCAGCACTGCCCTTAGGTGCAATGCTAGGTTCTGCATCGCCTTCGCCTTCGCCTTCGCCTTTATTTAAGTTATCGGCATCAGATTCTGCTGGTAACTCTTCTATAGACTCTTCACTTATATTTGCTGCACTGATACTAGAAGCCATGGACAATCCCGCAAAAACCCCCGACAGTGTGCCAAAAACGACGTTGACAGACCCTGTAAAAATTTCTGAGAGAGCAGTGTTAAATTCAATATTGGCGTTTTGCATATCACTTTGATACTGCGCTGTTGCAGATTCATTGCTATAAGAGTATTCCTGCGTTGCAAGCGTTGCTGAGGCAATTGTAGCTGTTGATTGTGTTTTAGATTGACTGGATAAAATTTGATCCAGAATGGAAAGGATAATAGAGAGTAGGCTCTGATATTTTCCTGGGCCATCTGGTTGGTTTGGATCATCTTTCAATGCTGTCTGAGAAGTTTGTCCTACTTGTCCTGCTTGCATAGCTCCGAAGGTAGCCTCACTTGTACCCAGAGATATGCCATATTTTGATGCAACCATTTGTTGGGCAAATTGAGACTGCATAGCAGGGTTTCCAAATAGAGAAGGTGGCTTTTGAGGAGTAGATCCAGGAGATGGAGGTCTTAGCTGAGAAGTTAAATACTCTTTTTCGAAGAGACCATCAGTTGCTGTTTGCAAAGATTTTTGAATGGAATCTACGTAGGGGCTTTTCTTGGGTTTTTTAGTTGCAGGTGTATGCTCACCTGCTGCAACAACTTTTTCCGTGTGTCTAGTTCCAGAAATTGAGGAGTGCGCACCTTCTCTTTGGACTAAATCATCGTCTATACCGCTCATAGCTATCTCCTAATTACTTTTTGATTTCTGACAAGGTTTTTAAAATAATTTCGGAGCGCACTTTAAGAAGCTTATAGGGCTCTAACTCACCTGCTACAGTGATTGCTTGCTCGAAAAACTGTTTTGCTTTTGTAGGATCATTCATCTTTAGACAGCACTCACCAGCGCGATAAAGAGGTGTTGGATCTTCTACATTATTGAGGAATGCATAACCATAAAAGTTGATAGCAACAGGATATTCTTTTAATTCATCTAAGCAAACAGCCGCGCCCAGTGCATAGGTAAAGGATTTGGGATCTAGCATCATGAGTTTGTTAAAAACCCCGCAAGCTATTTTGTATTTTCCAGCCTCATATAAGGAATAGGCAAGTGTATGCAGTTTAAGCATAAATTCTTCTGGGACATGAAAGATATCTTTAAAAACCATATTTTTTTCAATTATACATTCTCCAATATGTTTTCCAAGTCTTTCGAGGTCTTCTTCTTTATTTAAATCATACCCGTTAAAAGTGTCAAAAACGCTTTGCATAAATGTCATAACATACTCCTACATTATAGTTAGTGGCTCATACCAAGGACGGATTGCAAAATTTGTGAACTCATCTGAAAAATTGCCGAAATAACGCTTGTTAGCTGTTGAGAGTTAGTTGTTGTTGAAGATGCATCTTGTATGTCCATTTGTTCTGAGTTTTGGTGCGCTTTTAGTCTTGCTTGAACTACTTGCTGTTCAAGCAAAGCATTCTTATTTTCAAGGGAAATTTTATCTTGTACAGATTTGGGGTCATTGGGGTTCATCGATTGTAAGACAAGCGCTGAAATTTGATCTGCATAGAGGTTATCTTTCGCCAAATCACTTGTTAGTATGCTATTAGAAAAATAGCTTAAATATTGGTTAAGGGATGTAAGTGCATTAATCATAGTTGCAATTGCTGAAAAGATAATAGCGCTACCGCTCTCTTTTAGTGGAGGATTTGCTGCTTGTACTTCGGCAGATTTAGCTACAGTTATTTTGGTAGCTGCTTGTGGCGGAGTATAATTGTTATACCCGGGGGTTGCAGGGTTTGTGATGTGAGAAGATTCTGTGTTGTCAGTCATGTTAACCCGTTAAATCGTGAGTGGAAGATTGAACTGCTTGCAAAGCCTGCTGAAAGGCTTCCTCTATCTGTTTTACACTCTGAAAGGTGCCGCCAATTGTCTGTGTCATAAAGTCTACAAATGTTTGTGCTTGTTGAGAGTTGATTTTTGCTGTTTGATATTGGAGTGTATCTTTTGCGAGAGCTTTTTGATCACCAGCCATTTGTTTCATATAAAGGCCCACTTGAATTTGTGCAGCCCCAAGGGTTACGGTTGCAAGAGCAAGTCCTATTCCAATACTTGCACCAACTGCTGGATTGAATGAACCAAATGAAGCTAGTACTCCCAAGATAGAAAGCCCGACGATTGCCCATTTAAGTCCACTAATCAATTTATTCGTTGATTCAATTTTGCCTTGTAAGCTTGCAATATCTTCTGTGAATTTTTGCATTGCCATGGCACTTGCTTCCATTAAGTTGGCTTGTGCTAGGTTATAAGCACCTCCTGCAGTATCGAGGTTTCCAAGTGCTTGTTCTAGCTTATTAGATGCAATATCGATTTGATTTTTTGTAGCTGTATAAACAACTAAGGCGTTTCCTCCCTCTGAGCCACTGATTGCCTCTAAAATCGTTGCAATATCTTTTTTTGTTTGAGCAAGAGAAGATGCAACAGATGCAATAAAATCGGGGCTATAACCATCTAGATTTGCCATCAAACAATTTCCAAGTGCTGCACTTGCAGCTTGAAGTTGAGCCGTTTCGCTTTCAGTAGGCGCCTTATTTTGTGCAAGAGTTGCAACATCCGTCCCCTTATTTAGCCAAGAAGCAAGTACCCCAAGTTCTAATGCATCTAAGGTAGCATCAACGCGCTCAACGGCGCTCATTTCTGTCTTTTGAAAGACATCAATTTTAGCCATGATACCAACGTAACTTTCAAGTCCACTAGAAGAGGGTGTTGGAACGGAGTCTTTTAGTTTAATGTTTAGAGAAGATTCAATTGTATTGAGCTGTTCTTTTACAGACTTTGTTGCAACATTACTTGCAGGTTTTGGCAGAGTTGGAAGTACAGGAACGCTTGCTTCTGGAATGTTGAGATTCAGTGAAGGACCAGTAGAGGATACAGCATCGCGATAGATATTTTGAGCAGGAGCACCTGGTGCTTTTATAGAGGGTTGTTCGCTAATTTTTCTAAGTTCTGCAAGTTCACGCTCTCTTTCCCTTGCGCCAATGGGATCTGTCATAAATATCTCAACTTTTGTGAGACCATATTTCTGGTCTAAATATTTTTTTGTTCGCTTTATCTTGCTTCTATCATAAATTTTATTTATACAAAATCAAAATAATCGGGACTGTATCATGCGAATGCAAAAAATAAGGAAATGGTGGAATGGACTGCTTCCTTGTGACTTTCAATTTATCTGGGTCATGCCTAATTTGCATGTGTTAAGAGCTCTTCAAAGGGATGATTTATTAGTTGCGGATGCAAGTGGGAAGCTTAAAGTTGTAGCTTCCAAGCGAGGATACAAAATTATAGATAATATCTTATTGAAAAGATCATCCATTAGGGTAAAAAGAACAATAGAATATACGCTTATGTCGTTTCTATATGAGATTCGATCTCCCTTAGATAGATGTAAAATTAAAGTGATTTTAGAAAAAAAAAGTGCGCTTGTACAAAAGATTTTGTCGAACTTAGAGCTTTTAAGTACGAGAAATTGGGATATGGGTCCTATTTATGCACTTTTGAGATCTTTCATTATTCAATCTAATGTGCGCTTAGACATTATTAAGAAAGTAGAGCTTGCAACACGTACAGCTAAGTCGTTTTTAGCACACGAGGAGTTAGAGCTTGCCAGGAAAAAAGGGGTGCTGCCGCAGCTGAGAATAAAGGGACTTTCTGGCATGTACATCATGAGAAATAGTAAGTATCAAAAAATGGGTATTTTCAAGCCTTTTGATGAGGAAATTTTAGGGCCTAATAATCCATCAGGAAATACGTATCGAGGCCAGCTTGGTATTAGAGGTGTGCGCCTTGGAATTCGTGTAGGAGAGTGTTTGCATCGAGAAGTTGCAGCTTTTTATGTGGATAGGTATTTACAGCTAGGTATTGTCCCAAAAACAGAGTATGCATGTATTGCGCATAGTTTTTTTGGAAGAATGCAGGCATTGATACATAAGAAACATATGGTATTGCAAGAAAAAAGAGGCTCTTTTCAGGAGTTTAAAGAGGGCTTTTCCATGTTGAGTAAATGGAAAAAAGAAGAGTATGCATCGATTCCTCTTCTTGAAGTTCAAAAGCTATTTATATTAGATGTCGTCATTGGCCACTTAGATCGTCATTTTTCAAATATTCTTTTTGATGGTAAAAAAATAGTCGCTATCGATAATGGCCTCTCATTTAGTGATAGAGAAGAAGGATCAGATGCATGGCATTGGAAGACATTATCGCAGTGCAGAGAGCCTCTTCTTGAGCCTAGTATCCAGTGCATTAAAAGGATTCCATTGGAATTGTTATCGATAGACCTGCATAAGAAGTGTTTTCTTTCAATAGGTTCAATCAATCAGATGAGAAAGAGGGTTTTATTTTTGCAAGAGTGTATTTCAAAGCAAGAAAATCCTTTTCAAATAGCAACATCTATGGCGTTAGGAAAAGAATGAGTTATAGTTTTTTTTATGTAAAGCAGAATATAAGGCTTTTAAAGAGCTTGCAAGCAGGGGATAAATTAATTGTTCTGAAAGGCGGGCAACTTAAGAAAAGCACTTCTTTAAAAGAGTCTTGTCTTTCTTATTTGCAAAGAAAAAAAGTGCAAGAATGCATTTGCTATAGCTTTCAAGTTTTTTGTCATGAGATGAAAAATTCGCTGAATTTGAACACTCTTTGTAATATCTATAAGAGAACGATCATGCATGCAAATGATGCGCTTAGTGCTATCAAAAGGCATCCCATCTATTTTGTTGTAGAGAGTGAAATAGAGGCTATGATTAAAGAGTATTACAAAGCATCTCTAATGCAAGAAGAAGTCATTCGGTCGATGACAATAGCTGTTGCAAAACAAGAAGACACCTTTCTTGTTTTGGATGCAAAAGAGGCGCTTCTTTCTGGGAAAATTCCTAAAAAGCCGTCTATGGGTGTTTCAGGATCTTATATTATGTATGGCATCAAAAGGGCCATAGCGGGGATTTTTAAGCCTTTTGATGAAGAGATTTCGGGGCCAAATAATCCGTTGAAAGTATCTTATAGAGGATCTCTTGGTAAAAGAACGTCTTGTTATCACACAATAGTAGGCTGTGGCATACACAGAGAGGTTGCTGCTTCTCTTGTCGATAACATGCTTTTTCTTCATTTAGTACCAAAAACATGCTATGCAGAATTTTCTCATAAATGCTTTTTTGAAAGTGGTGAAGGCAGATATCTTAAAAAACCAAAGACAAAGATGGGATCTTTTCAAGAGTATCAAGCAGGTTATAAGCATGTTTTAGAGATTAGTAAGAGGGGATTAGAGGGAATACCCGTAGATCAGCTTCATCGTCTAATGATTTTGGATTGTATTATTGGAAATATGGATAGAAATCAGGGCAATCTTCTTACTAATGGACGTGCATTAGTAGCTATTGATCATGCATTGTCATTTCCCTCAGAGCACCCTGAAAATGTGCATAGTCCTTTGATAGAACTTCCTCAGTTGCAAGTTCCTTTTTTCTCAAGTTTAAAAGAAAAAATTCTAACGATCGATGTTGAATCCCTTGCTTGTTATCTTAAAAGGCATTGCTTTTTTGATTATCGTGAGCTAGAGCGCATGAAAGAGAGAATCGCTCTTTTGCAAGAAGGCGCTCGTCTTGGTGCATTGCCTGCAAAAATCATGAAGCTTTCTGTAAAAGAGCACCTAGACAGGCTCAAGAACAGATCATCAGACCTACAGTCCACAGCAAGAGCCCTTTATTAACTCATGTATACACAAACCAATTCTTGAACTTGTTTGTGTATATTATTAGCAAACTGTCGCAAGCCATGCTAGCTTCCAAAACCTTGTATTTCTTATGAGGTTTTGATTTTATCACCCAAATGATTGCATGTATAATTTGCAGGGCGAAGACCCTGCGTTATAAAAGCTTATGGCAACGCCATTAGGTGGTGCCAGAACACGATTTGCAGGGCGAAGACCCTGCGTTATAGTATTTTTAAACGAATTTGTGGAAAAAGCTCTGGGAGCGCGGAATTCTTGGGGGTTGCTTTTTGTTCCTAAATTTTTATTCTGAGAGAAAATTAAGATTTTATTTGGATAATTTAAAGAAATGATGTAGTGTGTTTTGAGTGCAAAAATTGCTCAAGGTGTTTCATGAGATATCTGTTTCTTCTACTGCTCTTATGCTTTAAGGTCATTTTGGGTGCGCAAGAAGCTTCTCTGCAAGATCTAGAAGGAATTATTATGGGTATAGAAAAATATACAAGTTATTTTCATGATGGCTCTATTTTATCAATTAAGCATACAAATAATAAAATGGAAATAGCTATGGAAAGTGCTGAAATGGATAAAGAAGATTTATTAGAATCTTTTCTTTTATCTAATCGTAATACAATAAGAGGGATTTTACATATTGATGGAATAAAAAATCTTGAAGAAGATGAACAACTCTATAAAGGTGAGTATATAATGAAATCTAATTGTCCTGAAATTTATGATTTTATTCTTGGGATTAATCAAATAGAATTACAGGTAATTTGGACAAATATTCCTGCTGTGCATCAGACTAAAGATTTTTCTGTCCTCAAAATCGAAGCAGAAAAAATTTATTGGGAAAATATTCCTGACTTAGTAGATCCATTCTGGTGAATAAAGGTGGGCGTCAAATAAGGCCATTTTTTTCTTTTAAGTAAAATCCCTAATATGGATGGTTAGTAAAAGCCTATTGAATTACTTAACACTGTAGTGCTGAAATGGGTGGTATTCTCAAGTGCGTTTAAAATGGGGAATCTGCTGTGATAAGGAGTTTCGTTTTTTAAACCCTTGAGACTAGCAAGGGCATGCATTTCGTTTGCTTTTATAATATTTTTTTCTACTCCTATTCCATGATAATAACAGTAGCTAAGAATATAGCGGCCTTGAGTGTTATGATAAAGAGGCAGATCGGTACAGAGATCAACAATTTTCTTTGCATATATTTCAGCGTTCTTTGAATCCATAATGATTCCTTCTGCATTTAAAAACATGCGAGCTAGATTAACTTTTGCAAAAGGATTGTTTTGGTCTGCTGATTTTTGAAAGAGTTCTACAGCTTTTTTATTATCCTTGAAAGAATGATAATATATGTACCCTAGACGGTTTTGAGCATAGGAATCATTTTGCGCTGCTGCTTGGGCATACCATTGTATAGCCTCTTCAGAGGGCTTTCCGTGTTTAAGTTCAAGCAGCTTTCCTAATTCAGTCATAGCTGGAGGATACCCTCGTAGAGCAACTTGCCTCAAAAGTTTTTCTGCTTCATCCCGATTTTCTTTACGCTCAGTAATTCCATTTGCAAGATTGTAGGCCAAGAGTGTTTGTAGAAAAGATTTTTCTAGGGCTATTTCAGGTGATTCTGTAGTGTCTTGGAGTATTTTTTGAACAGCTTCTTGTGCAAAAATTGTTGTAATTAAATGATTTTTTAGATGGGTGTGAGCATAGTGAAGGCAATAGAGGCATTCGCCAATTAGAGGCAGCAGATTTCTCTTCAAATCCGGTCTTGTAGTATATATTATGGTTATTGCAGTAATAAGAATATCTGGCTTATTAATAAACATACTTTTCAAATTTGCTTGAATGTGGCCTTTTAATGTGTTTAAGTTTAGAAAATCTGCCAGTTCTTGTAGTTCAAGATATTGCTCTGTGAGCATTGAGGTATATTTTGAACCACCATAAAGATAATCGATAAGAATTTCTACAACCTCATTAGAATAGCTTGATAGATCAATAGGTTCGTCTTGAAGAGACTCTCTTGTATTTAAGTAGCTTTCAAAAAAAGAGTTTGGAAATAGCTTTAGAATAAAGGGATGTATTCCTATCTCTTTTCCATCTTTGCAAAGAATAAAAATCTCTTTTCCATCTTCAATGGAGCGCAAATCAGTTAAAGAAGGATGAATGGGATGTTGAATCGTAAGTGGTTGGTTTTTAACAGCTTTTGCGTACAGGACTTGAGCTTCAACCTTAGCTTCAACCTTAACCCGATCAGCATCTCTGTAGGCAGATTGTATTGTTTTATCAGCTTCGTTTCGAGTAGCTTCGAAGAGCTTACCAATTTGTTCGGCAAGTTGGATTTGTTCATCTTTTAATTGAGCAATGGGCGATATGTTAGAGAATGCTAGTTGAAACCATTCTTCGCTAACTTTTTTCTTAGAATGAAAATAGTTTCCTAGTTTTTCTAAAGCAATACAACTATCAGATGAGCTTTCAAGTTCATTAAATGCATTAATAAGGAATTTTGAAACATTTGTAAGACGAGTATTTTCATCTTTAAAGAATAGTTCTCGAAACCAGCGCATTTTTTTGGGCTTATCTGTAATAACAGGTTGAAGCATGCCATGATCATCGCATTTCAGCTCAATACGTTGATTTTCAGGGTTAAACCCACCTTCTGCAACGTTGTGGATAAAGCTACTGAAGCCATTTAAATTTGCACTCATACAAATATCCGTGTTTATAATGTATATGTAACACGGGCGAATATAATTATAAAATAATTTTTTTGATTAGGGGTCCTAGAAAAATTTAAAAAATCATTATATTATTAATGCTCGGTGTCTCTATCTTGGTGCATTGCCTGAAAAAATATGAGGCTTTCTGTAAAAGAGTATCTAGATAGGCTCAAAAATAGATCATCAGACTAGTCTGTAGCAAGATCTCTTTACTGATCCTTTGCATTTGTTTGTGGCTTGCTTAATTTTTTTATACGATTATCTTGAGTTTTTGGGTCTCATTGTACAAGCGTTCTGTGTTATTATGAATAATGAGCTTGAGCGCAAACAAAAGAGGAAAGTCTCCCTCTGGTATGGAAGGATTGGCTTTGCAGATCTCTTTTTCCATTCCTGAAAACGCTTGATCAACAAGTTGTAGTTCAGCCTGCAGAAACAGCTGCTTTATTTCCCTTTGACAAGTACAACCGGCAAGATCCTTATATTTCAATACTATTTCGATCAAAGATAGAATACGAGTATTGACTGCTTGAATTAAAATCCGGCGCACTTCATCTATACTAGATTCATGCATAAGTATTTCTAAAATCGTTAACATCTCCATAGGAACATTTGAGCCTGCGGCACACAAATTTTTTACATGCCAAAAAGCCGCCCATACCCCACCAGCAACCCGTCTTCTAGATGTCTGTAAACAATCTCTTTCATGACACTCATTAAAGAGAGTTAGATTACCCTCTCTAATAGCCTTCATATATAGTTGATCATGGCTAACTACTGAAAAGCTGCAATCACTAATTAAAACAACACTTACTGCTAATAGAGGAAAAATGCCCCCAGATAGCACCCAGGTAGCAACTTTTGCAGCCGCTTTCCATCCTGATCTTTTAATAACAACAGGAAGATGACTTACATATAATACCCCTGTATCTTTGTCGTAATCCAAGACCTGAAACACTCGACCATTTAGACGGCCATAATTCCAGGAATCATACTCATTACCCTCCCAAAATTGGAGGTACTCAGAGCATTTTACAGCGAAAGAAGCTAAACAGGATAGTTTTGAGCACTCACTACCAGCTACTTCACTTAATGGCGTATGCATACGTGTCCTTGTTCAGGCGATTTTTTCGTCGGACTTGCGTTTGATGACGGGAGGTATTTTCTTCAAAATAGTCTCTTCTTCAACATGAATTTCACAGATGGAATCGGAAGAGGGAACTTCGAACATAAGATCGCGAAGTAAGTCCTCTAGGATCATGCGAAGAGCTCTTGCTCCTGTTCCTGCATCGATTGCTTTTTGGGCAATTGCTTTGAGAGAAGCTTCAGAGAAGTGTAATTTTACGCCTTCTTCTTCGAACATACGCGTGAATTGCTTGATGACAGCATTTTTCGGTTCTGTCAATATCTTGACAAGGTCATCCACTACGAGCTCATTACAGTTGGCAATACTATTAAAGCGGCCCACAAACTCAGGAATCATTCCAAATTGCACTAAATCTTCCGGCTCAACTTTTGATAAGAAGAAGCTTTTGTCTTTTGATTTTTGTACTTCTTCCTTTGAAAGTTCAAAGCCCATAGTACTTCTTCCAAGGCGTTTTGAAACGATCTTATCAAGGTGTACAAAAGCGCCACCTACGATGAACAAAATGTTTTCCGTATTAACTTTGATGTACTCTTGATTAGGATGCTTTCTTCCGCCTTTTGGAGGCACGTTTGCGATAGTTCCTTCTACAATTTTAAGAAGTGCTTGTTGTACGCCCTCTCCAGATACATCTCTTGTAATGGAAACATTGGCAGTAGTTCTTCCTATTTTGTCAATTTCATCGACGTAGATAATGCCTTGTTCAGCTCTTGCAACATCATAGTCTGCGTTTTGTAGGAGTCTAAGGATAATGTTTTCTACATCCTCGCCAACATAGCCTGCCTCTGTCAATGTTGTTGCATCAGCTATGGCAAAGGGGACATCCAGGATTTTTGCAAGTGTTTTAGCAATGAGAGTTTTTCCAGAGCCAGTAGGTCCTAAGAGAAGTACATTAGATTTGCCATATTCTATATCGGATTCTTTTGCTAAAGAGCGTATACGTTTGTAGTGGTTGTATACGGCAACAGAAACGGCCCTTTTGGCTTTTTCTTGTCCAATAATGTAATCATCTAAGCGTTTTTTGATTTCATGTGGTTTAAGAAGGACAAATTCAGGTGGTGCACTCTTCTTTTCAAGAATATCCATGCAAAGGTGGACGCATTTATCACAGATGTATACGTTAGGACCGGAGATAAGTTTTTCAACAGCATCTTCTGTTCTACCACAAAAGGAGCAACTAGCAAGTTCTTTAGATACGAATGTTTTTCTAGACACTTAAAATTCCAAGGTAGTTTATTGATCTTTTGAGCTTGCAACGACTTTGTCAGCCATACCATATGCAATAGCTTCTTGAGTTCCCATATAATAGTCACGTTCTGAATCTTCATAAATTTTTGCAGGGCTTTGTCCCGTGCATTTTGCCATGATAGCTGCCAACTGCCCTTTTAATTCACTAATTTCTTTAGCTTGACGCGCAATGTCTTCTGCAGGTCCAGTAATACCTCCAGAGGGCTGGTGGATCATGACTCTACTGTGTGGTAGTAAGTAACGCTCACCTTTTGTTCCTGCGGCTAAAAGAAGAGCTCCCATTGAAGCTGCTTGTCCTATGCAATAAGTTTTAATACGATAACTCATGAATTGCATGGTGTCATAGATAGCAAGCCCTGCTGTAATATAACCCCCAGGGGAGTTGATGTAGATGCTTACATCTTTTTTGGGGTCTTCAGTTTGAAGGAAAAGTAATTGAGCTACAATTACGTTGGCTACTTGATCACTAATTTCAGTTCCAATAAGCACGATTCTGTCCTTTAAAAGACGAGAGTAGATGTCCATAGAACGCTCACCGCGTCCTGTATCTTCGATAACATAGGGTACTAGAGACATATCGATCCTAAAATTAATTTAATGGTTCAAGTTTCCATACTTGCATATATGCGCAAATAAACTCAAGAATTGGTTTTTTTGACTATTTCTGCTGTAGGTGTGTAAGCAGGTGTTCCAAGCCTTTTTTTACAACAACTTCTGCAAGAATAGCTGTATAAATCTCTTCATTCAATGACTTTGCAATCTGAGGCAGCATCTCTTTTGGAAATTGCTGTAAGATCTTGTTAAGTTCAAAGTTAAGATCTTCATTGGTTACATTGACATGATGTTCTGCATTGTATTTACGAAGAAGATAATAAAGCATCAGTCGGTTTTTTGTGTCTTGTAGAGCTTTTTCTTTTATTTCTGTACTTTTTTGGGATAATTCATCACTGGATAAGCCCTCTTGTTTTAGACGATTCATCTCTTGCTGTGCAAGCATATTGCTGTCATGTTCAAGTAGGGATTTTGGAAGGTCAAAAGAATATGTGCTTACGAGAGTTTCTTCTAAGGCTTTTTGCTGTTTATGTCTTTGTTCTGTTTTTGCAGAATGTTCTAGTTGCTGTTTGATGGCATGGTGCACATCATCCATTGTTTGCACGCCAAGTCTTTTTGCAAATGCATCATCGAGGTCTGCAAGAACAGGCTTTTCGATTTTGTTAACAGTTACTTTAAAAAGAGAGGATTTAAAAGCGGCTTTTGCCTCTTCATCGATGAATGCTTCTTCAGGAGAACTCATGCCTTCTTTTGAATCTCCACTATTCATGCCAATGACAAGGGCTTGAAGCCAAGGCGCCATTTTCTTTTCTGTTACTTGGAAGCGCTGATCAGTAAAGTCGGGGTGTTCTTGTCCATCTTTTATTTCAGACAAGTCTAGGCGTACAAAATCTTCTTCTTGGACACATCTATCTTGCACGTCTTCCCAAGTTGCAAGAGAAAGTCTTGCTTCTTCAATGCGCTCATGAACAGCGTCTTTTTCAATTTTTTCAAGAGGCATATCTTGTAGTGATAGGCTTGCATGATCGATGGATGGGGCTACGGGGACGCTTTCAAATTCGTAAGAGATAGATGCTTCGTCCTTGGAAGATTTGAGTTCTTTAATGTGCGATTTGATCGATTTTGCAGAAGCTTTGAGTGGAGCATAAGATGTAATTTGAAGAGATTCGTGGAATGTATTATTGAGAAGTACATCACGCCATTCATTGTCGACAGCTTTGGAATAGTGTGTGATGATAAGAGTGTCTGGTGCTTTGCCTTTTCTAAAGCCAGGAAGAGAGATTTCTTTTTTTACGCGATGCAGAGCCTCTTGGTAGCTTTTTGATACAAATTCCTTGTTAACATGGACAGAGAGCTTGACTTGGCAGCCAGGTTCGATGATTGCCTCAATTTTGACATTAGAATTTTCAAATTGTTTGGTTTCTGGTGCTTGTGAATTCAAGTTAGGACTCCTCATTTTAAAATAGCGGGCGATGAGGCTCGAACTCACGACCCTCACGTTGGCAACGTGATGCTCTACCACTGAGCTACGCCCGCATATTAAAGAACAGATAATGTTCTTTTTTGAATCGGGTAGCATATGTCTTCTGTTTTTTTTCAGCAACAGAAATTATTGAGACAGAAAGCGGGCGATGAGGCTCGAACTCACGACCCTCACGTTGGCAACGTGATGCTCTACCACTGAGCTACGCCCGCGTATTAAAGAAACGGATAGCGTTCTTTTTGACGGACAGCATATGTCTTCTGTTTTTTTTGAGCAACTAAAAATTGTGGGAAAAAGTGTCGGTTCTAGAGCAAAGAATGGAGGTCACTTTGACCTAGAACCAACGGTGGGGAAGTTGATAGTTATGATTTTAACTTTTCCTCATTTTACAGAATCTAGTTGATTTGAGCTAGAAGTTTTTTTCTTTCTAGCAAGGTATGTTTTTTATTGCACATCTGTTGCTAAATGGGTAAAAGGGTGAGTTTATATTTTGAAAAGTTGAGAGTCTCTCATGTTGAATTTTCGTAAACTAAAACAAGATTTTTCTCCCAATGTTGTAAAAGAGGGAAAAGATCTCTACGATAAGGGCAGTATTGTAATTGCCAAAATTTCACAACTAGATAGCGATAGGATACGCTTGAATAGTAAGGTCAAGGGGCACTTTGACAATGTTTATGAAAGTGAAATTGAAATAGATCGTTTTGAATCTAAAACAGTAGATTCAAACTGTGATTGTGCTTATTCCTATGATTGTCAACATATTGCAGCTCTTCTTTTCCATCTAGAAGATCACCTCGATGAGATTCTTGTGGACTTTTCAAAAGTTACAGACCTTGATACGGATGAGCATATCGATGAGGAAGAAAAGGAAGAGTTGCGCCAGACGTTTACAGAGGCTAAAAATAAAGAAGTCCATCGTAAAGATGAAAAGTATCAAAATGAAGTTTTAGAAGAATATGCTTTTGCAGCTCAAGTACTTGCGGAGTCTCCATTCTTTTTGCCAGAAGAGCGTATTACAGAGGATAGGGCAGAACTTGCTGTTATTTTTAATTATACGCCAGATGCAGAAGGCTCAAGAGTGGTGCCTGAAGTGCAGCTTGCATTGCGTTTGCCCTTTCGCTCAAAGCCTTTAAATGTAGTTAATATCAAAGACTTTTTGGAGGCTATTCGCTATCATGAGCCTTTGCATATATCTGGAAAGCGTTATTTTTTTACTTCACAATCTTTTGATGGGATCAGTTCTGAGATATTAAATTTGTTACTTGATCATGCAAGATACCCAGAAAATGGCAATGAGCGTTATGTACGCACAGCGCAGCTTGAATTAGAAGCATTTGGCACACTCCTTGCAAAGTCTTATGACCTTGCAGTTGAGAAAGCACAAAGTGCAAAAAATCTTTCGGATCAGCATATGCCTTGTTTATATCAAGGTAGCTTAGAATCTCCCTTGAGCTTTTCAACGGCTTTAGCAAGGCTGCGTTTTGATTTAGAATATTTGGAAGCCCCTAATCCCAAAATTTTACTAAAGCCCCTTGTCATTGTAGAAAAGCAAACTCCTTCCCCAGAAGAGGGTGTGCTTTTTGAATGTGCAAAGCCTGGATTTATTCACAACACAACTTATTATCGCTTCTTGCCAAACATTAAGCGCTCGCATTTACGTCACTTAGGGTTAATTCGCAATATGACAGTACCAGAGCCTTTATTTGGTACGTTTATCGAGAACGCTCTTCCAGAAATTCAGAAGTATGCAGAAATTCTCAATAAGAAGGTGGTAGAAAGGTTTGTTACGCTACCTTTTGCGCTTGATTTAAAAGCAAGAGTAGAGCTGCAGTACATAGATGGTGAGTTGGAGGCAAGTCTATATTTCCAGTACGATAAAATTGAGATACCAGCAGCTTCAAGCCTTTGGACGTATGAGCATGCAGTTGCTTTTGTAACAGAACAAGGTATTTTGGCTCGCAATCTCGATGAAGAAAAGAAGATCATTGACGATCTATTTTTGGATTTTGCTTTTGATGCAAAACAAGGCATTTACGTTGCAAAGACGGAAAAGAAAATAGTCGAATTTATGACGGATATTGCTCCTAGAAATAAATCTAGAGTGTCTTTTGAATTTCCAGATAATTTACTAGATCAATTTATTTATGATCAAACTCACTTTGAACTTCATTTTAGAGAGTCTTCAAAGCGTTATGTTTATGAGGTTGATGTAAAAATTAATGGGCATTTAAGGGGTGTCAAATTAGAGCTTCTGTGGGAGTGTATCTCTCTTAAAAAGAGCTTTATAGAAATAGAAGTTTCCAAAGGGCGTGGAAAGCAAGCTTTGGAAAAAAATGGTAAGCGCAAGATATTGGTGCTTAATTTAGAGACTTTAGTACCGCTGATACAGCTTTTTGATGAAATAGGTATTTCTAAGTTAGATGATCATAAAGAGGAGAGACCTCTTTGGAGTTTAGCTGGCATTAGTTTGTCAGAGTTTGAAAACTTGCCTATAAAGGTTTCTATGTCTTCAGCGCTCAAGGAAATTCAAGATCAAATGCTTGGAATTAAGACTTTTATAACATCACCTGTTCCAAAAGAAATTAAGGCAGATCTTCGTAAATACCAACTAGAAGGAGTCCAGTGGCTAGAAAAGCTGAGAAAAATGTACTTAAGTGGTATTTTAGCGGATGATATGGGGCTTGGTAAGACACTTCAAGCAATTGTTGCCATTACTCAGAACAAAAGTGAGAATCCAAAAGCTTTGTCTCTTATTGTATGTCCTACGTCTTTATTGTATAACTGGAAGGAAGAGTTTACTAAATTTAATCCTAAATTAAAGATCCTTTTAATAGATGGTGTTCCTTCTAGCCGTAAAAAATTGCTCTCCCAAATGCAAGAAAATGATGTGGTTATCACAACATATACGCTTTTACAAAAAGATATTGATACATATAAAACGGTAGAATTTTCCTATGCGATACTAGATGAAGCTCAACATATTAAAAATCGTGGCACAAGGAATGCAAAATCGGTAAAAGCTATACAAGCAGTTCATAGACTTGTACTTACAGGTACACCTGTTGAAAATTCTTTAGAGGAATTGTGGAGTTTGTTTGATTTTTTAATGCCAGGTCTATTAAGCTCTTTCGATCGTTTTGTGGAAAAATATGTTCGCAATATTGCAGGAGTTCAAGACCATTTAGAAGGTCTAAAAAGAAAGCTTACTCCCTTTATATTACGACGTATGAAAAGTGATGTACTTCAGGATTTACCACCAGTTTCTGAAATTATTTACTACTGTCACCTTACGGACGTACAAAAAGAACTTTATAATTCCTACGCTGCATCGGCAAGAGAGGAGTTGTCAAGACTTGTTGGTAAGGAAGGTTTTGAAAAAGTACATATCCATGTGCTTGCAACACTTACAAGACTTAAGCAAATTTGTTGTCATCCTGCCATATTTGCAAAGGAAAACGTTGAAGAAGCGGATTCTGCAAAATATGAGATGATGCTGGAGTTATTGCAAAGTTTAATAGAGGGTAATCATAAAACCGTTGTCTTTAGTCAGTACACAAAGATGCTTGGTATTATGAAAGAAGAACTTTTACGAAGAGGTATTGCATTTTCTTATTTAGATGGGTCTAGTAAAAATCGCTTGGAAATTGTTAAACAATTTAATGATGATGAATCAATACCTGTATTTTTAGTTTCATTAAAAGCGGGTGGTTCTGGATTAAATATCGTAGGAGCTGATACTGTAATTCATTATGACATGTGGTGGAATCCTGCAGTTGAAAATCAGGCAACAGATAGGGTATATAGACTTGGGCAAAAACGCTCTGTTTCTTCTTACAAGCTGATTACTTTGGGAACCATCGAAGAAAAGATCATGAATATGCAAAACCGTAAGAAGGGACTCGTGAAAAAAATTGTAAGTTGTGATGATGAAGCAATGGCAAAACTTACATGGGAAGAGGTGTTAGAGTTACTTCAAACGTAAACAATCAAGGATTTAAAGGTAATGGCGTCAAAAAAGAAACAGTTGGGGTGGTCTTCTCTGGTAGAGAAATTTCAAGAGGCTGCATACAATAGATTTTGGGGTGTCTTTTCTAGTGATATTGGTATCGATCTTGGTACGGCAAATACGCTTGTCTTTGTAAGAGGAAAGGGTATTGTGTTAACAGAGCCATCTGTTGTGGCAGTTGATTCTAGAACAAACGAAGTGCTCGCAGTGGGTCATAAAGCAAAAGCTATGCTTGGTAAGACTCCTCAAAAAATTCATGCAGTACGCCCTATGAAAGACGGCGTTATTGCTGACTTTGAAATAGCAGAAGGGATGTTAAAAGCGTTAATTAAGCGTGTAACTCCCTCAAGAAGCCTTTTTAGGCCTAAAATTTTGATTGCCGTGCCTTCTGGTATCACAGGGGTGGAAAAGCGAGCTGTTGAAGATTCTGCACTTCACGCTGGCGCTCAAGAGGTTATTTTGATAGAAGAGCCAATGGCAGCAGCTATTGGTGTGGATTTACCAGTTCACGAACCTGCAGCAAACATGATCATTGATATTGGTGGTGGAACTACAGAAATTGCAATTATCTCTCTTGGGGGTATCGTCGAGTCAAGATCCCTTAGAATAGCAGGTGATGAGTTTGATGAGTGTATCATCAATTATATGAGGCGTACCTATAATTTAATGATAGGTCCTAGAACTGCTGAGGAAATCAAGATAACAATTGGTTCAGCTTATCCTTTGGGTGACAATGAACTTGAGATGGAAGTAAGAGGAAGAGACCAGGTAGCAGGTCTTCCTGTTACTAAGAGGATTAACTCTGTCGAAATCAGAGAATGCCTTTCAGAACCTATTCAGCAAATTATTGAAGCTGTTAAGCTGACTCTGGAAAAATGTCCTCCAGAACTTGCTGCAGACCTTGTTGAGAGAGGCATGGTTCTTGCAGGTGGCGGCGCCCTTATGAAGGGCTTAGATAGAGCTCTTATGAAAGAGACAGGTCTTCCTGTTATTATTGCTCCAAGTCCCCTTCTTGCGGTGTGTCTTGGAACAGGTAAAGCTCTTGAATATTTGGATAAATTTAAACGACGAAAAGCATTAATTTAGGAATGATGAAGAATTTAGTGAATCAAAAGTTGGTAAAGTGGATTAAAGATATTGCAGAGCTATGTACACCAGACAATGTTCATATTTGCGATGGATCAGATGAAGAATTTTTTAAGCTGGCGGACTTACTTGTAAAGAGTGGTACTTTTATAAAGTTAAATGAAAAGTTTCGTCCATCAAGTTTTTTAAGCAGATCGTCTCAGGATGATGTTGCAAGAGTAGAGGATCGCACATTTATTTGTTCAGAAAAAGAGAGTGATGCAGGCCCTACTAACAACTGGAAAGATCCAAAAGAGATGAGGTCTTTATTAAAAAGGCTTTTTAGTGGGTGCATGAAAGGCAGAACCCTTTATGTTGTCCCCTACAGTATGGGTCCCATTGGATCACCTATATCGCATATCGGCGTAGAAATTACCGATTCTCCTTATGTTGTATGTCATATGAAAGTCATGACTCGTATGGGAAAGGCTGTTTTAGAGGCTCTTGGCGATAAAGAGTTTGTTCCTTGCTTGCATTCTGTTGGAATGCCTTTAGAAGTGGGCGTTAAGGATATTCCATGGCCTTGTAATGCAGCAAATAAATACATTGTACATTTTCCAGAAACTAAAGAAGTTTGGTCTTATGGTAGTGGCTATGGTGGTAATGCTCTACTTGGAAAAAAATGCTTTGCTTTGCGTATTGCGTCGGTGATGGCAAGAGAAGATGGTTTCCTTGCAGAACATATGTTAATTCTGGGCATAACAAATCCGCAGGGTGAAAAAAAATATATAGCAGCAGCTTTTCCAAGTGCCTGTGGAAAGACAAATTTAGCCATGCTCACGCCCACACTTCCTGGTTGGAAGATTGAATGTATAGGTGATGATATAGCCTGGATGAAGTTTGGAGAAGATGGTAGGCTTTATGCAATTAATCCAGAAGCTGGTATGTTTGGTGTTGCAAGTGGAACTTCTTGGAAGTCTAACCCGAATGCGATGAAAACCATTTCTAAAAATACTCTCTTTACTAATGTAGCCCTTACAAAGGAGGGTGATGTATGGTGGGAGCAGATGACAGATACACCTCCAAGCGAGCTTACAGATTGGCTTGGAAAGAAATGGTCTGCAGAAAGCGGTGAGAAAGCAGCGCATCCCAATTCTCGCTTTGCAGCAGCACTGTCGCAGTGTCCTGTCGTTGACAAGGCTTTTGAAGATCCAAAGGGTGTTCCTATCTCAGCAATCATTTTTGGCGGAAGAAGATCTTCTGTAGTCCCACTTGTCTATGAGTCATTTAGTTGGCAGCACGGCGTCTTTTTGGGGTCGATTGTTTCATCGGAAACAACAGCTGCAGCAGTTGGAACTGTTGGAAAATTGCGCCATGATCCTTTTGCTATGTTACCCTTTTGTGGCTATCATATGGGTGATTATTTTAGTCACTGGCTTAGTATGCAAACAAAGACACAAGCAAACTTATTGCCACGTATATTCTATGTAAATTGGTTTAGGAAAGATAAGGATGGTAAATTCTTATGGCCAGGATATGGAGAAAACAGCAGAGTGTTAAAGTGGATCTTTGAGCGCGTTGACAACAAGGGTGTCGCAGAAAAAACCCCTATTGGTTACTTACCAAGCAAGGAAGCTCTTGATTTGGAAGGGTTACAGATAAGTGCAAACTCATTGCAGGATCTTCTGCATATTGATAAAAAAGAGTGGCTTTTAGAAGCAGAAGAGATTAGCGATTATTTCAAACTGTTTGGCAATAAGTTACCCCAAGGCCTACAAGAAGAGCTCGACTCTTTAAAAAAGAGACTTATATAGAAGGTTTGAACTTGGGATTATGCAATTTGTTGTTACATTTTGGACAGTACACCATTGCGTATTTAGAATAATCTTGCCACGCTTCTTGGCATAAGGGGCACATTAACCAATTATCTTCTAACAAATCTTGAGCTATTTCTTCTATTTCGGGAAGGGCCTCTCCAAGCTCTTCTCTTTCTCCTTCAGTAATTAATTGCTCTGCAAAGCTGCGTACCTCCTCTTGTGGAAGAACAAACTCAGGTCCACATGACATGGTTGTTAGTGTGTCAATCATATCGTACAATTCATTAGATAATTCTCGGCGGTAAGTATAGCGCACATGATCTGCCCATCTGGCAATTCGATCAGGATCGTATGGATCAGATAAATTTGCTTTTAGTTCTTTGCCAAGTTCCTTTTTCAAAGATTCCATTTTTACAACACCTATTTTTTGCAATGCCCGCCCAAGTCTTACAGGTTCACAAATTGTTTTCCATTTAAAATTGCCTTGATCTTTTCTTAACATTTTTCTTGTTTTTTATTTTAGAAAATTTTCTAATGGTTGCGTCGTTATTCGGCGATTATCTCTAAGGGGCATCATGAGTTCTAGCATTTCCTCCTCAGTTACCGACAGTTCAAACGTCAATATTGATACGTTTTTAAAAATATACAAAGAGCTAAAACCGCTTACAACTGCATATAAAGATGCTGAAGGACGATCCATTCAGTTATGGAAAACTGGACAATGTAGTTTAATCGGAGCTATTTTTGATAAACAAGGCCATCTGAGTATAATTCCAGGGGAAAGAATTCGTAATCCTTTAAACAGGAAACAAATTCCAAGCGAATTAGTAGAATGCTTAGAAAGTTTGCCAATTCATCGCTGGGATATCATTTATGATACCCATGCGTTGGCTCTTACTATTTGGCCTCATTTGCAGGCGGAAGGGAAAAAACACTATCTTTTTCAAGTTAGTGAGAAGCTGAGCATGTTGGAAGCTGGACAGCGAGATGCTGTAAAAGTTGAAGGGCTGCCAGATGGAAGAATTAGATATTATGGAGAAGAAAAGCCTGCAAGGACTCCTGGGCTTACACGAGGATCTTGTCATGTAACGGAATATGATGTTAAAAAAGGAATAGTGCGTACTTGGAGAGAATGCTACGATCATTCAGGCAAGGTTAATCGCATTCATCCTAAAGGGTTGCATGGAAGAGACATTGTTAGACCTCACTATCCTCCTACAGCCAAAGACTTGGCTGCAATGGCAGCGCGTAAACAAGATGCTTCTTTAAATAATAAAAGCCCTACTACCCTCAAAAAAACAGCTCAGCAAGAAAAGAATGGGGGATCATCTTCTGGTGGGACCAGTGGTCGCGACACAATAGAATCTGAAAACTCAGAGCGAGTAAGAAAATTTATTGATGGGTTTGCTTTTTTTAAGGGAGTAGGAAGAAGACCTTCTGGTCCCACTTTGGGGCAGTTTAGACAGTTATTACAGCAAACAGGTCTTGTTAGATCTTACAATGCGGTGCATCCTCATAATTCGATGCCAGAAAAAGGCATGGCTTCTGGGGATATTGGAGGTGTTGCTTGTAGCACATCTTATATTAAGGGGTTATTTGAGGGGCCTGAAGCTCTTTTCGAAGAAGATCATTTCTTTGTCTTTCCAACACTGCCAAATGGAAACATGCCCTTTACAAATGCTCAATTACGCGAGGTTTTGCGCGAATTGGCAGTTGGTATTTATGTGCATAGTACAATTCCTTTCTTTAGTTTGCATTTCAGAGAAGATGGCTCCGATCTTTTCCCCGTTATCCATCCTGCATATGAGCGTACGCTTGTTGGTCGTGTTATTAGTATGCTTGACTATATCATGAAGGGATACCTCAATGGTGGTGTGTATAAAGAAGAATTTATCGATAATTGGCATCTTAATCCTGATTGGGAAACTAGAGAAGGTTTTGCGGATGAAAGTCTAATTGATTTTAGAGCCTATTGTCAGGAGTATATGAACGGTGCAGATCAATCGTATATCTCTTTGTCAAGTCTTAATCAGATTATTGAAGAAGATCCTTTTATTCCTGAAGTTTTGCGATCCTTTGGAGGATTTAAAAATGCTTTTCGCATCATTGCTAAACAAAATAGTATTCAAAAAGAGGGTAATCTTTTTGTTATTGATGGTGATTTTGATGTGTTTTATGATATTAATCCACCCCCAGAATATAAAGTGGCTCTCGAAGAACATGTGCGCAAATATGGCTGTCAGCCCTCATCTTATGTGCAAATGGAGGAGTTATATAAGTTAGAGGCTATGCGTATACATGATCATATGGTAAAGATGCCACTATGTCGCCAATATTTTGCTCTCCTCTCTGTAATTAATTTTTTTGCAAGCTATTTTTCTACCCTTAAAGCGCATCGCAGGGTTCCTTCTTTATCGATGATACAATCTGTTTTACCTAAAGGATCACCACCACTATTCCCTCATTTGCCTGTAATATTGAAGAGACCAGAAGACCTTAAATGTAATATGCATGTGGTATTAAAAGATGTGCTAAGAATACATGAAGAGGCGTTGTTTGGGTACTTTAAGGGATTATTTGGGCATATTGTAGATGAGAAGGAAGAGGATTTTAATCCTTTAGGGAAAAGTCATCTTACTCAGTTGTTAAAAAATCAATTAGAGCAGCATGTGTTAGCATCTTGTTCTGCTCCAGTGCGCCGTTTTTTTCAATCTCACGCTGAGAGGCTTCAATTGAACGAGTTGACGGCTCAGCTATTAGATGAGCTCATAGATGCTTTTAAAGATCATGTTGTTGCATTAAAGGGAAGGGTAATAGCTTTTGTCATTCGTTCAATTAGAAAAAATGATAAAAACCTTCAAAAGGAAGTGAAAAATTTTTTTAAAGGGATAGCATTCCGTAATGAAGTCAAAGTTATTGGGACATTTTCTGCCCCCTTCATACATTTACCGCATGAAATACCCTCTTCTATATTAAAAAAAGTAGAAAGGGTTGTAGGCGGATGCGGTTTGTATTTACACAAACAACATGTGGAGCCTTCATTGGTGGGCGAAACTTTTATAAATTGTAATATGGGTCTATTTCTTTCAACTCCTGCTGAAACATTAACAGTGGTCCAAGATAATGCGAGAAATTCTCGAGTCTTGTTTCGTCTATTTAATGAAAATCTACCCTATTATCTTGCAGATGATTATCAGTGGATGGAAGAGGTTTTTCTAACGCGCCCAGGAGAAGAGGCGGCAAGGTTTGATGCGCGGCTCAGCATCCAAGATGCAATGAGAGAGGGTGATAAAGAAGGTTTTTTAAGATTATTAGAGAGTGTTCCTAGACTTGAAGAATTAAAAGATAGGCAAGGAAGGAGTCTATTGCATCTGGCAGCTGGTTATCAAGACCTATTTTATGTGGAAAAACTGCTTGCACAAGGTTTTTCAATAGAACAAAAAGATGCTCAAGGATACCTTCCCATTCATTATGCAGCGATGGTTAGTAGTTCATCTATGGCTCTTTTATTAGAACAAAACACGATAAATGCGGCAAGTGATAGTGGCGCAACTCCTCTTATCGTTGCAGTTCAACATCAACAAGTAGATGCAGTTCTTTTATTACTTGATAAGGGTGCTCTGTTGACATTTCTTGTTGGAGGTTATACAACACTGCACAATGCCCTGCATGAGGGTAATTTACAGATTATTAACGCCATATTGTCATCCCCACAAGTGACAGATGTTATCAATACATGTAGCAAAGAAGGCGGAACCCCACTGATGCTTGCTTGCGAACTTGATAGAAAAGATGTAGTGGATCGATTAATAGCCTTAGGAGCAGATTCTGGTGTTGAAGTGCAAAATGGGTGTACAGCTATTGAAATAGCTATACATAGAGAGTGTTTACCAGTTCTTGATAGCTTGTTAGCAAGAACGACTCCTTCTGGTATAGCTTTAGAGGCCGTAGCTAAAAATGGTAGTGTCGCTATTGTCGAAAAGTTACTTAGATATTTGTATCCTTATAGAAATGCATCTGGCGATAATGCCCTTCATATAGCTCTTCGCTCTGGAAATATTCAAGTTGCTTTAAAAATGATTGAGGAGTGCGTTGATGTCTCATTTTTAAATGGGATAAATATAGAGGAAGATACACCCGTTAAAATAGCTATCGCTTTAGGCTTGTGGAAGGTTATTGAAGCTTTACGTAGTAAGGGTGTTGAGATCGATCCAAGGCTTCTTTTGGCAATGGAGTACAATGTTATTCTTAAGCAAATATTTGATGCTGTGCAATTTTCTTCTGACGAGTTGCAAGAATCTGCTCTTATTGCTGCACAAGTGGGTAATTTTCAGGCATTAACTTTTATATTTGAGCCGAAGGGAGTTGATCTTAATGCCATCAGAGGTGATGGAGGTTGGGGATTACTTCATTATCTGGCCAAGAGCGATGGTATTTTTTTATTTAGAAAATATCTTGCTCGTGCAATGGATTTGCAGCAGCCATTGGAACAAGATGGTCATAAAACGTTAGCAGCTATTGCAATAGAATATGGCAGTGAGCGAGTGCTAAGGGCTATATTAACGGCTATGAAAGAGAGGTCTGTTTCTTTGGAAAGAGCTTTTCAAGATAAGCACCTTTTTTATCTTGCTATTGAAAACCATCTAACTGAGGTTTTGTTAGAAATTTTTGATCCAGATAGCTTAGTTCATACGACTCTAGATAATAAAAACTCACTACCTGCTCATGTGGCAGCTCGTATTGGTTCTGTGAAAGTGCTGCAGTACTTAGCTATGCATGAGGCTAATTTATCAGGGGTAGATGATGATGGATGGACTGCGCTAGACTATGCCGTTTTTGCTGAAGCAAACGATGCAGTTGCTTTTCTTTTAGAAAGAAAAGTTCCAGTCACTGTTATGTCTTTATTCCAAGCTGCAAAGCAGGTAGAGGATAGTAATTTAAAACTTCTTATGGGTTATAATAAGTCATCTGCAACTTTAGATGAAGCTATGATACAAGCTATCAGAGCTCATCATTTTACTGCTTTTAATCGCCTTCTTTTAAACAATGCTTCCTTATCATATGTTACAACGGACGGATGGACACCCACATTGCTTGCAAGCATGACAGGGCAGGATAAAATTTTGCAGATTATTCTGCGTTATCAGTTGCAAGATGAGCGCTCTGTTTTAGAAAAGAGCCCTTTACAGTGGGCTGCAGAAAAAAAACATACGCACTGTGTGATTCTTTTACTTCAAGCAGGTCACAGAAATGTTCTTAATATGCCTGCAGGCACGCATGCAACACTTGAAAATGAGCAAGCAGCTGTCAGTCGTAATTTTTTAGAGGCCTTAAACAATGATGATCTAGTCCAAATGGAAAGAGTTATAAGAAGTGTTTCTATCAATAGAATGATAACTGTAGATATGAATGCTCACAGGATGTTGGGAACTCCTTTGCAGCTTCTTATTCGCTTAGGTAGGGATTTAGATGTGAGTCGTTTGATTCCTATGTTTTTAAACGAGCCTAGTTTGGATGTTAATCTTCAAGACGATAAAGGTAATACTCTTGCTCATATTCTCTTAGAAAATAATTTATCTCCCCTTACGTTAAGGGGTGTTGATTTGACTATAAAGAATCATGAAGGGCAAACACCAGTACATATGGCCGCAATAAGTGCAAGTAAGACTCTTTTCGATGAAGTTCTTACTTACTTAGCAGCTCATGAGCAATTATACGTAATTGAAGAGGTAGATGTTGAAGGAAGAACACCTATTTTTTATGCTATCAATGGCTTTCAAGAAGACAATGTGGATGGATTATTGAGGCGAGGGGTTAACTTAAGGCATCTGAGTCGCCATCTTATCACTCCTCTTGCTATGGCTTGTACTAAACAAGCATTAAGAATAATACAGAAATTATTAACTTATGGAGCAGATCCTAATCAACTGGTAACGATTAAGCGTATTTCACCTTTGCACATTGCTTTAGCTACAAAGAATTATCTTACAGTCTGGTATCTGCTCTCTCATGGGGCTAATTCTAAAGTTATGGATGTCAATGGAAACTATCTAATGCATTTAGCTGCAGGAGCAGGTTTAGATACGATTATGCGTCTGTTTTGTGCTCAAGGAATTCCTGTGGGTATAAAAAATCATGCAGGTATAGATTCTAAATATTTAGCAGCTGTAAATGGCCATACCAATACGCTTAAAATGATTTTATCAATGCAAAGACGCTCGCCTTTACATAGTAGCTTAATTGATGAACCCATTGCAATTCCACAGAAGGATTCTGAATCTTCCTCTGATATACTAAATGAAGCTACACTGCTTCATTTGGCTTGTGAGGCTGGCCATTCAGAAACAGCTGCTTGGCTACTTGATCAAGGGGCCAGTCCAGAAATTCAGTCTAGCAATGGCTATAGCGCGCTTGCTTATGCGGCAGTAAGTAATGCATCAAGTGCTTTATTATCTACTTTAAGTCAATTTAATGTATCAAGAAAACCTGAACATCTTTTAAATGCCATTCTGAAGGCTATTTATTCTGATAATTTAGAATCTGTTAAAGCCCTTTATAAGAAGGGTATACCTATTAATGCAGAGTTAACAGAGGGTTATACAGGTCTTCATATTGCCTGCAAAGTAGGAGCTTTGCAAAGCACAGCCTGGTTATTACTTAATGAAGCTGACAGCACTCTTTTATGTCAATCAAGAGAAACTGCATTGGAGTTAGCAGCTGCAAATTCCTCTTATGAGCAGTTTCGCTTAGTTGTTGAACATTCTCAAATGGATATAGACCATACTAATCAGCAAGGACAGACCTTATTACATATCGCTGCAAGAGCTGGTAATCTTGGCCATATTATGATTTTGATAAAACGTCAAGCTCAATTAGATATCCCTGATAACCAAGGAAGATCGCCACTTCATGAAGCTGCAAGAGCAGGTCATGCAGAAGTTGTTCGCATGTTACTTGCTTGTGGAGCAAATTTTTATTCAAGAGATAGTATGGGTAAATTTCCAGCTGAGTTAATAAAGCCCTCAGATGATAAGACTCTAGGGGTCATAACCCTGTTTCAATCACTTTTTGAAGAAAGAGTTGATGGTCAGTCATTACTTCATGTGGCTGTTCGAAGTAATTCTTCTTTAGCTGTATTATTCCTTACTCAGACTTTGGATGTGGATAGCATTAATGCACGTGATGCGAGAGGCTGTTCTGCCTTATACGAGGCTGTAAAGGCAAATTTAAAAGATATTGTAAAATTACTTCTGTTTGCTGGAGCGTTAATTGATATTACAGATTCTGAAGGACATACACCGTTATGGTTTGTTTGCCTGCATTCTCCAAGTCCCGATATGGCTCAATTACTAGTTGGAGCAGGAGTAAATCGAGAATTACAACGCAATGTTCTTGAGCAGGTTAGAAAAAGCAATATCTCTTGTAAGCTTGAAATAATAAAAATTTTGGAGAAACATTTATGACGCTTATGCCCTACCAACCAACTCTTGTAACACAATATGAGGGCCAGCAGCTGACTTTATTTGAAGAACATAGGGAGATTGTTGATGCAAATGCTTATCCAGTTGCTTGGACTGAAACGCAATTTTCTACGATCCGTAATAAGTCGCGTGTTTTTTCGATTCTTACAGATACTTCTAGAGAGCCTTCTTCAAGTGTTAACTTGCCACAGCAAGGCTTGTGTAATGTGGCTGTTCGTCTTGACGCTGCATATCGTACTAATTTAACAAGCTACAAACAAATGCTTCTTACAGCAATTCAAAGCGACGCAGGCACAATTAGACGTTTAGAGAAAATGCCTGTGTTTGAGGGCTTTATGGGGGATGCTAGAACAAAGGTTGCTGAATGGTCTATTATAGTGTTTAGGCTATGCTCTGGGCATGCTAATTTTGTCATACAAGAGGGTTCTTGTTTTAGAATTGCCTGTTTAATTGAAATAGGCGCTCTTGAGCAAAGTAGAATTGATAACATGAAATTGGTAATTACTCAAAGTTGCAAGCCTTTACTCGAAGAGTTAGATGAATTAGCAGAAAAAAATGAAACAGATGTAGAGAAGCTCTCTAGTTTGGATCAATTAGAAAAAATTTATCAGAATGAATTTGGAGAAAGTTTAGAAATAGATGGACAAAATGTAAGGGAATATATCAATGAAAAAATAAATGATTTAGGATTAGCGCTTTAAGGAGGCTTTTATGATAACCTTTAATTCTCAAAATAACATACAAACACAGCCTGAGACTCATGCTCCCGTAAGTTCAGCGCCAACTGCAACAACGTCTTATAATTGGGTTATATATTTATTAGGTTTAAAAATAGTAGCTCTTGCACTTTTTAGCTTAAGAAACATTGAACCATTTGCTTGTGTTGGAAATAAACTTAAAGGATGGGTAAGAAATATATGTACTGCAAAGTCAGCTCATGACTCTGCTCCACGTCTAACTTTTAAAAGAGTTGTAGTTACAGAGGATGTAAAGGCGCGCTCTGATAATGAGCGTGCTCGTCAGCGCTGTGAAAAGCTTCAGGCTACAATTAATGTGTTGAAACAGAACATTGAAAGCTTTGATTCCTTTGTACAAACGCATCCTGAGTTACTCGCTTTATTTAAAAAATATATGAAAGAGCAGCCTTTTGCAATTGCTTCTATCATTGAAGTGCCAGGTGATGGAACGATGGAAACTTCATTGGGGTTACAGCGTATTCATTTAGAGCATCGTATTAATGAGCGTACCCTATTTGTCAAAAGATATAAAGAGATAACAGATTGGTTGGAAGCTTATGTGAATGCTCATGAAGATTCGAAAGAATTGCGAAAGCAATTGTTGCCCTGTGAGAGTTAACTAATGAGTGTAAATGCAGTTTCTTTTTATCAATGTTATTTAACAGGGCAAGAACAAAACGTATGTAAGCAGTTAGATGAGCGTTTGCAGGGTCTTGTTATCCAAAGATTATTATGTTCATCTGAGTCAGTGGATATTGATTTTGCACGTTTTATTTTCAAGGTAATTAGAAAAAATAAGAATATGGAAGAAAAAATTACTAATTTCTTTCTTTGTACATTGCCTACAACAAATATTGCGCTTTCTCTTGAAAAATTTACAGCTTTAGATCATGAAGAAAAAATATCACATTTTTTTCAACTTGCTGCTTTAAGAGTATGGGATAATGCAGAAACGGCTATTGAACGCTTTGAGGATTTTTTAAGAGGGCCTGATGTAGCTGAGCCTATTTTGAGAGAGCTTCCTGTGTCTCTTAGAGATATCTTGGATTGTCATTATTCTTTTATTGATATGCTTTGTTTAGTAAAAGAATACTTATCTTCACTACCTGTTTCTCAGCGTTTACCGCTATCTACTTATGAGCCAGCTTTTCAATTTCTTGAAAATGATGTTACCTTTAGAGAGGAGGAAAAATTAACGCTTATAAAAATGATTGTCGTAAGTACGAGTGGTGAGTTTGCCCTGCAAGGATATTCTCAAGGAGATTTACAAGAATTTATTATAGAAGCGAATAAAATTGTAAGAGAGTATGGCAATGAATTTTTTAATGCTTTTTGCATGACTAATGTGCACAGTCCTATCTCTTTAGATGAGGCTATTAGAATAGCTAAATTAGTGAATGCCAATATACCGGGTATATTTGGTATATTAGAAGCTTTTGTGCAGGAATATGCACATGACAACTATGTAGATGCGCGTCAAGGGTTAATAACAAGGTTGGAAGATGCAATTCCTGATGTATGTTTTGATGCAATTAATAGGGAAAAGGAAATCGGTCCTATTTTAGAAAGATTTAGTGAGATGCCTTTTCCACTGAAGCCTGAGCAGCTAGATCAAATTGCACGCCAGTATCAGATTATTCAAGGCTTTTGTGAAGAAAATTATCGGCTTCGGATGGGAGCATTGGTATTACAAGTTTCTGCTATTTGTATGAAACCCGAATTAAACGAGAATGATGTACTACATTTAATAGCTATCGCTCGTCTTGCTTTGCGCATTAAATTTTGTATTTATCTTCACCATACGCAGATACTGACGGTATTAGGACAATTATTATTTCCCGATGGGTGTATTGCTCAAGTAAAAACGGGAGAGGGAAAATCGATGATTGTAACTACTCTTGGATTCGTATTTGCCCTTCAAAAGAAGAATATGTATGAGAATAGTAATCACATTATTTCATCTTCGCCAAGTTTAGTTATCCGTGATCAAAAGAAATATGAAGAATTTTTTATGACATTTGGTATTACAACATCTTCTATTTGTGATCAGCCAGATGCTAAGAGATTTTGGGCTCATATTCTTTATGGAACTGCTTCTGATTTCGAGTTTGCAATCATGCGTGAAATGTTATACAGAACACCCTTGTTCTTGCAGCCCTATCAAGCCTCATCTTTCAAACGTTTTGATCATGTAATTGTAGATGAAGTTGATAATTTAACAATTGATACAGCAGCAAATAGTGCCAGATTAGCTCATGCAGCAGAAGTTACTTATGAATGGATTTATGCACCCATTTTTAAATTCATCAAAAATCATGGAAGAAAAGAACAAGACGGTTTTTTGCAAGACGATATTGAAAGATTAAAAGCTTTTTTGTCTAATGATGTGGGGCCTAAATTTAATTCGTTAGCTAATTCAATATTGGATGAAAATTTTAGAGAATGGCTTGTATCGGCACATAAAGCCTTTTTTAAGCTAACAGAAGATAAAGATTATGTGATTAAGAATAACAAAGTTTTAATCGTTGATGCTACAAATACGGGAAGAATCATGATTGGTTCTCGCTGGTCAAACGGTGTTCATGAGTTTGTGGAACTTAAACATGGGCTGCCTGTACAGCAAGAGTCTTTAATACCCATTTCTCTTTCACATCCCGTTTATTATCCAATGTATAAGGGTGTTTTTGGGTTAACAGGTACAATGGGAGCACAATCTGAAAGGGAAGAGGTAAGTGAGATTTATAATGTGCAATCGTTTGATGTTCCTACCTATCATATTCCAAAACGTGAAGATAAGCCTCTAGTTATTTGTCGTAATGATGAGGAACACCTTGAGAGGATTGTAGAGGAAATTAGGATGTGCCGGGCAATGAATCGCCCCATTTTAGTCCTGTGTGAAACGATTCAAGAAACAAAAACGATTCAAGACAAGTTGATGTCTTTGCATATTTCTCATGAGATTTTGAATGAAATGCAAGAGAAAACAGAAGAGGAAGTTCTTGAAAAAGCAGGCTATCCTAGGGCCGTGACGGTTGCTACAAATACGGCTGGACGAGGAACTGATATTCTATTGAATGAAGATAGTCGCAAAAACGGGGGATTATATGTTTTGCTTACAAGCTTTCCTGCTTCTTTAAGAGTAGAGCAACAGGCACGTGGTAGAGCTGGGCGTCAAGAGGATCCTGGTTCTTCTGCGATGTTTGTTTCAGCTAGTAGTCTGGGTATTAAAGAAGAAGATATTAGGGATGCTGAAAAAGTTTTAGCAGAGCTTTATCAGAAGCGCAAGAAGAGTGCAGAGTTAATGAAACATGTGCATGTACATCATGCTAAAATCGAGCGTTTTCGTTTTTCTTTGGCAAGGCAATTTTTTCAAAAAATGTCCACTTTTCATGAGGGTCTTACAGCAAATTTACCCAGATTATCAAGAGATTTAGTTGCTAGGCGATTGTTGAATGCTGTTCAGCCAGACTTTACAGCTTTAAATGTTAAAGATGCCCTCATTGCTCAGAATGCTTTTGATTTGCTTACAAGTAGAACAACTAATACAGATACTTCTGTATCGTGGTGTACATTATTACAGCAGATTGTACAGCGTATACACAATTTAATGATTAATGATTGGTCTGTAAATTTTTATCAACACACAGAAAATCTCATAGAACATTCTGCGATTGCCCAATATAGTGTAATACAAGAATTGTTTAAGCAGATCAATCCCGCTGTTGCATTGGATTTAGAAGCTGCTATGGAGCATGTAGTTAACATATTGCAAAATGAGTTTAACGAGGAGTTTAGAACAAAGTTGGATCAATGGGATGTTTATTTAACACCTTCTGGAGACGGTGTTCTTCGATACTTGTATGAAATTAAGGCAGGACACTCTCCTTTATGAGGAATTCTTAATTGCACATATCGGCTCTGTTGTTGTATAATGCCAGCCCTTTGAGAAATAACTTTTGAGGGTATATCATCATGATCGAACAAACATTATCTATTGTTAAGCCAGACGCTGTTGCAAAAAACCATATCGGTGCAATTATCGATCGCTTTGAGCAAGCAGGACTTAAAGTTATCGCTGCAAAGATGCTTCATTTAACAAAGCATCAAGCAGAAGAATTTTATGCTATCCATAAGAGTCGCCCTTTTTTTAAAGCGCTTGTTGATTTCATGATTTCTGGGCCTGTATTAGTTCAAGTGCTAGAAGGATCTAACGCAGTGCAAAAGAATCGCGACATCATGGGGGCAACAAACCCAAAAGAAGCTGCTGCTGGCACAATTCGCGCAGATTTTGCTAAGAATATAGATGAAAATGCGGTGCACGGCTCAGATGCGAAAGATACTGCTGCAGTTGAAATTGCTTTTTTCTTTAAAAAAGATGAGATCTGCCCACGCGTAAGATAAAAGATAGACTCCATTCCTTGAAAAGGGATGGAGTTTTAATAGACTTCTTGTGTATAACTACGCAAGAAGTCTATTCTACTTTTGAAAATTTAGCAGCCTCTTTGTAAGGATTTAAATTTTCTTTTAGTTTGGGATCGTCTAAAAAATGGATAGAGATGGTTTTTAGAGAAGTATCTGGGTAGTCATGTATAAAGTCATGTAATGCGCGCAAGGAAATTTGAGCAGCTTTATCTTGTGGATACCTAAAAATACCTGTGCTTATAGATGGAAAGGCAATGCTTTTTATGCCTTCCTGGTGAGCAAGCACGCAGCTATTGTAGTAACAAGAGTAGAGAGCGTTCTCTTTTTCATTATCGGTTTGTGGTCCTTCAGGGCCTGCCACAACAATTACTTTGTGAATACCTTTTGCTTTGAGCTCCCCACTGTCAATGATAGCTGCATGACCTCTGATATAGGAGGCTTTGTAAGTTGTTTGTAGTTTTCTATGTTCTGTGCTATATTCTGCAGCACCCTTTTTGTGTATTAATCCATCAATTCCGCCTCCGCCACCAAGGTGAGTATTAGCAGCGTTTACAATGACTTCTGCTCCACTTGCAAACAAATCTTGCCCACGGATGGAAATAGAGAATTCAGGATGTAAAGAAATTGTAAGCTGTTTGTCTTGAGTTGCTTGTGTGGGAGCTGCAAGAGATTGTTCTGTTTCAATTTCTGTTTTTGTTGCTTCTGGAAATAGTGCAGCTACAGTGAGTTTATCGCTATTAGATAACTCTTTTGGATATTCATGTACATTGCGAATAATAAACTTCTCTTCTATAATCTGTTCTGGTAAAGGCGGCGCTGTTATAAGATTGCTAGAAGATGCAGACCACTTGACAAGCATTCCAACTGGTACCAATAAAAAAGTTGCAGCGGTAGCAAAAAAGTAAAACACGGCGTGGGTTACACGGCTGAAAATGTTACCCTCTTGATTGTGTTTTAATTCAGTCGAGCATTTTTTAAAAGGTGTAAGCCATGCTTCCCCAGTAATGTTGGGGTTATTGTATAAACTTCTGATATCCATAGTTACTATCCTTATATAATCTTTCTGTTAAATCTGATTATACAGGTAATAAATATTTTTATTAAAGTTTAAAAGATTGGCCAAGATAAGTTTTTTTTGCTTCTTCGCTTGTAATGAGAGTATTCACTGTTCCCGAAAGAGAGACTTTTCCTGCCTGTACAAGGTAACAGCGATCAGCGATGGCAAAAATTTCTCTTGCATTGTGATCAGTGATGAGTACAGAAATTTGTTTTGCTGCAAGGTGTCTGATGAGTGTTTGCACATCATTGATAGAAATAGGGTCGATGTTAGCAAAGGGCTCATCAAGTAGCAAACAGGAAGGATTGGTGATTAAAGACCTTGTGATTTCAAGTCGTCTTCGCTCCCCACCAGAGAGAGCATTGGCATTTTTCTTTGCAAGGTGTTCCAGGTGAAGCTCTTCTAAGAGCTGTTGTAAACGTAATTTTTGTTCTTTGGTAGAGAGGTTTTGTGTCTCTAGGATACAAAGTAAATTCTCCTCCACAGTCAGGTTACGAAAAATAGAGGGTTCTTGTGCTAAGTATCCCATTCCCATAAGGGCTCGTTTATGCATGGGATAGTGTGTTACGTCTGTATCATTAAAAACTACACTGCCCTCATCTGGGCGAATAAGACCCATTGTCATGTAGAAGGCGGTTGTCTTTCCAGCGCCATTGGGCCCTAGAAGACCTACTACTTCACCTTTTTGAATTTCAAAAGAAAGACCATCTACAACGCGTCTTCCTTGATAGCTTTTAACCAGACTGTTTACATTTAAAAGGATAGACATTATTTTGTTTCCAATGCAAATTTTTGTTTAAAGAGGTGCGTCTCTTTTTCATCAAAGACCATGCGTACACGTCCTTTTGTTTTAATATGCTCTTTTTGGTTTGCAGAGTTTTTATTTACAGAGATTTCGTCGGCACTGATTTCTATTTTCTTTGTGCTATCAAAAAAAAGAACTTTTTTCCCTGGAAATGCTTTGAGAACAATTTCTTTTTTATCAGGGAAGTAGTAAACAAGGTCCGCCATAGCATAACGCAGAATCTCATCATTTTCCAGATCTTCTGCGGAAGCTTTTGTTATTGAAGAGACATTGCCAAAAAAGGTGATTTTAGAAGGACGTGTTTTCCCATCGGTTTGAGCATAATCAATAGTGACGCGATCAGCTTGCAGTGTGCTTGTTGGGTCTTCATAAGTAATTTGGTTGAGAGAGTCACCTTCTAGGCACATAGATGCATTTGCATGATCGATGCTGACTTTTCCTATGCAAACAACACTTTGGTCTGGTTCATGAAGTAGATGAGTTGTTCCAGAGCTTTCGATTTTTTTTAAATTATTATTTTTCCCATCATTTTCTAATAAAAGCAAAACCTTATCATCGTTTTTTATGGTGCTTTGAAGGTATTGAATTTCAACGTCGTTATGAAGTGTAAGAAGATTTTTAGGCTCATTCCAATCGAGTGTTTTTGAGGAAAAAGAGAGAGGGGCATCTTTTGAAAGGGATGTAAGAGTGCCTTTTGGCTCTTCAAAGGTAATGCAATGTTTTTGTTGGTTGATGGTAATTTTAGAAGAGAGAATCTCGCTTGTTTCTTGAAAGCGTACCTTACAAAACTCTTGCTCACTTTGAGGAAGAAATGTAAGAAGACCAGAATTTTTGTGATAGATGGCCATGCCTGCTGTAAGTTGAAAGAGGTCTTGGTAGGAGGCTGTTACGGAAGGAAATGCTTCTATCTTTTCTATATAGTCTTGAAGTTTTACGGTTCCTGGTTGCTTTTGAAGCGAAATGTCAATTTTAGGGCTTTTTAGGTTGATAGCCTTGTTTTCTAAAACACCATCAAAACATACCCAGGGTGACGAAGCTGTACTTTTAAGCTCTATATCTCCATTTGCTATGTTGATATCGAGTACTTCACAGGTGAGTATACTGCCAGATGGAAAAGAAAAGAACACATTTTTTTCAAGATGAAGCTTTTGAAATTCTTTTGCAAAAGGGTCTTTGGTTATATGTGCAATACCAGCAGAAAGTTCTCCAAAATCATGCTCTAGGTGCACATTGCCTTTTAGAGTCATTTCATTCCCATCGTAGCTTGCAAGATCCGATTCAATGACAGTAGGTGTTGTAGCTGCAAGTAAAAGGCAAGTTAATAAGCAGATCATAATGCGTCTTTAGTTGGAAAGAAGTTTGCTTTTAAATCCTTTGCATTGAGATCAAAAGTTGTTTGGTCTACGTTAAAATAGACCTTACTAGCTTGTCCTTTCATTGTAAGAAATTCAGAATTTAATTTTTTTGGTAGAGAGTGTCCTGGACAAGAAAAAGAAGATAATGCAACGTTGCTTGCTATAAATAATCGGTCTTGGTAGGAGAACGTTGCTTCTTCTGCAGAGAGATGACGAATTTCTTGCATCGGTTTATCAAGGTTAAAATAGAGCTTTTCTTGTATGACAAGATTGGCGTTTTTTAATTTTTCTTGGATGGTGGATGTATGTGCTTGGTTTACGATGACAATTTCGGAATAAGGACTTTCAATATCTATTTTATGTCTTGAATTTTCTTTTGTAAGCCAAATTTCTTTGTGTACAACGGATCGTTTTTGTTTTGTATTTAAAAAGGATGAACGGTTGGAAGACATGTAATGTTTTTTCATAAGATCTTGATAGAGAAGAGCATCCTCATTTGTTACATAAAATAGAGTAGCTAAAAGAAAAAGACTTATTACAAAAACAGAGAGGATAGAATAGAAAAATAGACCTCTTGCATAATTAGCTTTGCTTGTTAAAATTGAAATTTTTAACAAGCAAATGTAATTACGCAAGAAGTCTAATAGAGGTTTTTTTTTCACAGATCCTTCGGGGGAGTAAGTAGACATGTTTTATAAAGCATTTCTAATTGCCAAAGAAGCGAGGGTAAGTCTTTGAAGTCAAGCACGCTAGAGGCATCGCTTTTTGCACTGGCTGGACTTGGATGGGATTCAATAAAAAGGCAATTACAGCCAGCAGCAATGGCAGCTTTTGCAAGTGTTGGAATGAACTCTCTTTGGCCTCCAGTGCTTTTACCAAGGCCTCCTGGCAGTTGTACAGCGTGAGATGCATCAAAACATACTGGGTAGCCAAACTTTTGCATGATGGGAATTGCCTTCATATCACAGACCAAGTTGTTATAGCCAAAAGATGTGCCTCTGTCTGTCAAGATAATGCGGTCGTTACCAGTGGATAAAAGTTTGTCTACAACATTTCCCATGTCCCAAGGAGCCATAAATTGCCCTTTTTTTACATTAATAGCAGCTTTGGTGGCTCCTGCAGCAAGGATCAGGTCTGTTTGCCTGCATAGGAAAGCAGGAATTTGGATGATGTCGCAAACAGCCCCTGCAATTTTTGCTTCTTCTGGTGAGTGAACATCTGTAATTATTGGCAAATCGAGCTCTTTTTGTACGCGCTCTAGTATACGTAGGCCCTCTTGAAGGCCGGGACCTCGAAAGGTATCGTTTGCTGACCTGTTTGCTTTGTCGTAACTTGATTTAAAAATAAGATTTATATCACGCTTAGAGAAAATATTTTTTAAAGTTTCCGCAGCTCTTAAGCAATGCTCTTCACTTTCGATTACGCAAGGACCTGACATAATGGCAAGAGGGGTTGCGGATCCAATATAAAAATCTTTAATTTTCACGCTTTTCATATACTTGACTTGTTTTTAACTTAAGATGAATCAGCAAAGATGATAATTCAAAACAGACTTTATTGCAATTTTACTCTGTATCGAGGGTGAACGTAACCATTTTGGTGGTAAGTGGGAGAATACCTGCTTGGCACTTGGTGGAAAATAGATAGGTAATGGGTAGTGTAGCATTTGTATGGGGTGGAATGTGAAGTACTAAGTTTTGAGGAATAGTAGAAAGCATTATCATGCCTGTACTTTGAGCTCCAGAAGGCGCTGCTAGCTGAATTGCAAGAGATGTATTTTGCGGCATCCTGTTATTTAGAAAAGCTGAAATTTTACACGTCTTATGAGCATCACTTGTAATTGTGTAGCTTGCTGTAGTTGAAGAAAGAGGACGGGGTTCATTTCCTGCAAAGCAACTAGTGATGATTAGGGGCTGGGGATTTGTTGTGTGTATTGTCAATGAAGATGTGTTGTTAAGGACATGCTCATCTGGGTGTTCTAAGATAGTATTTGAAAAAATAAGGTTAGAAAAAAAGAAGTATCCAGATAAGATGGTGAGAAAAAATATCCTGTGAGAAAACATGTTATATTTTGTGTGTAAAATTCCTGTCCGCCTCTTTTGTATAGGGATTTTGCTTTTTTTGATAGAAGTTCCTATATTTGCCTCTCAAATAAAAATCCCGGAGGTAATGACATTTGAAAGAGATGTACTGCCTGGAAATGTAATTGAAGGCTCTATTCCTATTTTTAATGCAGGAAATGAAGTTGCAAGTGTCAAAGTATCTCTTGCTGATTACCTTTATAATGCATCTGGCGAGACGTTTTACTCAAATCCTGGGAGCCATCTGCGCTCTAATGCTCCTTGGACGCATTTAAGCACTGAATTGCTAAAAATACCACCATGTAGCCAAGTCAACTTTTATTACAAAATTGTAGTGCCCTGTGATAGCCTGTTGCAGGGGACTTATTGGGGATTAATTTTAATAGAGCCAATAGATGAAGTTGTAAATCAAGGCAGTAAAGAAGAACAAAGTCTTGACGTTCAAACCGTTGTTAGATATGGTTTCCAGCTCATCACGAATATACGAGGCAGTGGAGCGTACGATTTAAAAGTTGTTAGTAAGGAACTTGTAAGGCAAGATGCAAAGACTTTGCTCGTTATTGATGTGCTCAATACAGGTACACTTGTAATGGAGCCCAAGATGCATATGGAAGTGTTTGATTTACAAGGCAAGTGCATCAAGAAAGCAGAGCTTTGTAAGCGGCGCATTTATCCTACGTGTTCTGTCAGATATGCTCCAGACATTTCTGATCTACAACCCGGAAAATATATGACGCTCATTGTTTTTGATCAGGGAGATAAGGCTTTGTTTGGCACCCAATATACGTTAGATATCAAGGACTCAGAAAGTTAAAAAATAACGGAAGTGAAATTGCAACGCTTCTTTGTGAGCAGTTTATTTTTATTTTGTATCATGTTTCTAACGAACATTTTTGCAGGTTCAAATGAGGGCATTCGCTTAGAGAGACAATCTTTACAAGTTACAGAAATAGAAAGTGGCGGTGTTGCAACGGCAAGCTTTTTAATCACGAATGATTCTCAAAAAAAAGTATGTTTAAAAGGGGGTATAGAAGCGCCTACTGATTGGACAGTTATACCAGAAGAATTTGCTCCAATTGTTTTAGAGCCAGGAGAGTCTTTTTTACAACTTGTTGCAGTAAAGGCTCCAAAAAGTGCTTGTAGCGAGATATACGACCTTTATTATTTTTTAAAAGAAGATGAAGGGCATAATTTCATAGAAAAATCTTTGTTTCAAATAATTATTGGGGCTACAACAGAAATAGAAGCGTGTGTTGAAGATGTTCCTAAACATGGATTTCTTGGCGAGAGTTATATTATCACACTCTATTTGAAAAACAGGGGAAATATTTCTGCCGACCTTTGCATTACTGCAAAAGAGCACTTTCATTTTCCTCTCTATATTAGCCCAACACCGCGCATTACATTACATCCAGGAGAGGCAAGATGTGTAAAAGTGCTAGTGAATACAGATCGTAATGTGAAGTGCCATATAGCGCATACTGTAACTTTGCACGTATTAGATATATGTTCTAAGGAGGTTGTTTTTGCACATACAACACTTGTAGATATGTTCCCTTTAGGGTATTCTAAAAATGACATTTATAATTATTATCCATCTTCAGTTGAGTTAGGAGCTGGATTTTATGGAGGAAAAAAACAAGTTTATGTGGGCTCTCAAGGATGTGGGTACTTGGATGAAAATAAGGATAGGCATATTGATTACTATTTTCGAGCGCCATTTATTCAACAAGTAGATGTTGCCTATGACTTAACATGCGTGCAGGAAGATGCTTATTTTCGCTACTGTGATCATGCACAAAATATTTATCTTGGTAATGGAATTTATACGATGACTCCATTGACAATGAGTTTTCGCTATGGTTGGGGAGCTGGTTATGCAGGTTATTTTGGGCCTGTTGAAGTAGGCACTATGTATGTTAAAGATTCTTCTTATTTTGCAGAAAAGAATGGCGCTTTTTATGCTGCATATAAGCCTGCTAAATGGTGTAGGTTCTCTTTGAGTGAGTTAAAGACGGATCAAGGTGAGCAGGCTGCCTTTCAATTAGATCAGCCAAGAAGTGCGCATACATACTCAGCAAGAAGTCAGTTGTTTTTTTGTAAGCAAGCTCAAATAGACACTGAATGTGCTGTAAGTAAGGGAACTTCTAGTTATGAAAAAACACGCTATGCAACTTATGTTTATGTAAAAGGAGAGCCTTTAAAGTCGTGTTGGTATACGTTTCAAAATATTTATGCACCTCCTCGTTTTGTAGGCTTTTACAGTGATACAAGACAGACCAATGCAAGTATTGGCTTTCCCATCTATAAAAGGGTGCAAGCAAGTATTTCTCAAAATTATTACAGTTATAATTTAGATCGTGATCCCAACAAAGAACGAGCTACCAGAGATAAAAATAGATGGGTTACACTCTCATCACCTCTTCCATATGATATCTATGCATCTCTTTCTTATAATAATGCTGTTGTAAAGGACCCATTGAAGGATATTAGCTATACAACCAATTATTTAAGCTTGGTTTTTAATAAAACTATCTGTGAATGGATGCTGCAAGGTGTTTGTGAGCAGGGAAAGCATATTAATAGACGCGTGTTTAACAAAGATCATCATTGGCAAAATTACCAACTCTACATCCATTATAGGCCATCTTCATATGAAATGTATGCTATTTATTCTAGGCAGGGATACCAAATGATTGTGGATTGTGTTAAATGGGCACAAGTTTATGGTGTTAATTTGGTTCTCTGTGGTTATAAGAATTGGTTTTATAATCTCTTTTATGAGCATACATGGCGTACCAAAGATTTTAAGAGAAATTTTGCAAGCGGCGAAGTAAAATACGTTTTTCCAAACGAGCATGCACTTAAATTAAAAGGATTTTGGAATAGAGAAGATTTTACTCGTTATTTTCATTCATCTTTTGGGCATGTCGCATTTCCTACAAAACAATCTACGGAAGTAGAAATGTTGCTTACTTATACAGTTCCCTTAAATATTCCTATTGGACGCAAGAAAAGTGGAGGAACAGTTCAAGGTATTGTTTCAGCTGGCAGCTTTCCTATTGCTAGAAAAAGTGTAATGTGTAATCAAGAGCGCTCTTTAACAGATTCAAGGGGGACTTTTTGTTTTTCTCATCTAGGTGCTGGATACTATTACTTGAATTTGGAGGCGCAATTAGATGGTTTTGTTTCTTTACAGCCACTTCCCATGGTAATTGCTGTACAAGAGGGTAGGGTAACTAATTGTAATATTCAAATGGTTAAAGAGGCCGAAATTTCTGGTAGAGTTTGTTATATAGACCGTGAAAGTGGTGCATTAAAAGGTGTACATAGGGCGTTTATAGTACTTCGTTCTATAAGAATAAAAGAGAAGATGCAGATGGTAACAAACGAGCAAGGCCTTTTTGTCTTTAAGCATTTAAGGCCAGGACAATGGGAAGTTATTATTCATTCATGTGAACTTCCAGAGGGTGTTTCATTAAAAGCAAGAGAATGTATCATCGACATACGCCCCGGAGAAAAGAAATCTTGTTCGTTTGAGGCAATACAAAAATCAAGAAAGATCCAATTCATTGACGAGGGTGCGCTGTCGTATAATTTAAGGGCCATCCAGTAGTGTCAAAGTGATTGTACGATTGAAAGAATTGATGACTCCAGCAGAGGGTTGTGTTGCAAAGCCAAGAGTCATGGCAAGTCCACTTTGTGCAAGTTTTGAAATCCCAGTAACTAATGTTGTAGCTGTTGTAGAAAGAGCTTGAACGCCTGCACTTGTAGCGCCATGTGGTGCATTGAGAATGATGTTAAGTGTTGTTCCAGATGGCATATTGGAGTCAATTGAGCCTGTAATTTTTTTGTTGGCCTGGTTTGTAGTAATAGCGTAAGTAAAACCTGTAGAGCCAGTTGAGTTTGGAGATGCTCCTGCTGTTGCGCTGTTAATTGTAAGTGATGCAGAGGAGCCTGAAATAGAGAGCTCATTGATGGGGGCTACAGACATTGTGATTACGGATGTAGTAGAAGTTGAAGAATAGATGTTAGAGGTAAGAAATAAGAGTGTGCTCAAAGTAAGAGACAATTTATTTTTCATTACAATCTTTCCTAAATTATGCAAGAAGTCCAATGCGCGTATAAAATTATTCTTATCACAAATCGGAAATGATTGTAAATTAAATTTTTAATTTAATTCTATTGAGCGTAAGTACTAAGGACCATCCAAAAGAGTCAAAGTAACAGTGCGGTTAAAAGAAGAGATAACTCCGGCTGCAGGTGTTGCGCCAAAGTTTAGAGTCATACCAAGACCTGCTTGCGCAAGGTGTGATATGCCCGTTACAAGAGAGATGTCTGTTGTTGAAAGGGCTTGGGAGCCAGAGCTTGTAGCTCCACTTGGAGCATTTAGGACTAATTGAAGTGTTGTTCCAGAAGGCATGTTAGAATCAAGAGAGCCTGTGATTTTTTTGTTAGTTTGGTTCGTTGTAATTGCATAGGTTAGGCCTTTAGACTCGGCATCAACAGGAGCTGTGCCTGCCGTTGCGCTAGTGATTGCAAGCGTTGTAGAGGCTCCTGAAATAGCAAGCTCATTGATGGGGGCCACAGACATTGTGATTACAGATGTAGTGGATGCAGATGCGTAGAGATGAGAGAAAGAAAATGCTAAGCTAGTAGATAGGAAGAGAAGACATAACTTTTTCACGATATATACTCCAAAACAAGTTGCTTAAGAAAGCCCTACCAATACGGGTAGTTTAAAGCAACAGCTTGTATCAGATCCTATGTACTTTGTAAATAAAAAACATTAGACATAATGTAATCGCGCGCCCTTAACCAAGGAGCGTAAAAATGAAGCCAAAAAAAGGCTTACTCCAAAAACGGAGTATCTTTACGATCTCCAATATAAACCCGAGGTCTAAAGCCTCAAAAAACAGGAGTCTATTAGAGAGGAATTTTCGTTCTAGAAGGCTCGAATGAGAAAAAATCTAAAAAGTGTTTTTAGAAAAATCGAATACTGCATAATATCTTTTATCGTTGGAGTTATTAACAAGTAGCTTCGAAATGTTCACAGGAGGTTATATATGACTAAAGAAGTAACAAAGCATCGTAAAGAAGAGAAGAAGAAGCCTGCACTTACTCCAAAAGAGCGCAAAGCCAAGAAGCAGGAAAAGAAACAAGGAAAAGAAACGGCATAGAAATTTAAGATCTTCAGCCTACAAATCATGTTCTGGATATATACACAAACAAGCTCAAGAATTGTTTATGTATACCTAGGGCGAAAGCTCCTTGTATAATGCCCCTTGTATTTGGATTCAAGGAGCTTTCTTATCGTTAACGGCTATTTTTTTTAGAAATCAATATTGCAATGTTTTTTTAAATTGCTTTCAGGAATTGCTCTCTTTAATTCTCTCTTGTAAAATAAGAGGCTAGGAGGATAGAATAAGCGCTCTTGGACTGATAGCTCAGTGGATAGAGCACCCGCCTTCTAAGCGGGTGGTCGTAGGTTCGAGTCCTACTCAGTCCAATCTTAATATACACAAACAAGTTCAAAAATCAATTTCTTATATTATTCGTGATGATGAGCCTCGAAGTGGCCTTCTGTTCCTGGCTCTTCAATAATTTCAAGGTTTACACGAAGGCCATTTCGACTAGCAACGGACATAAGTAGTGTGCGGATTGCATTGATCGTTTTTCCTTTTTTACCAATGATTTTTCCAATATCAGATTTTTCAACAGAAAGCTCAATGATGAGAGTATGCGTACCCCCAATTTCATTGATCTTAACTTTATCTGGGTGGTCAACTAGGTTCTTAATAATATAGGCAACAAAATCTTTCATGGTCAGACCTCAAAATTAGGTGGGTTATAACTTGAATCGTTCGCAAGTTCGACCATACAATAGCCAAGAGATATTCAGCTATAATTTTTTTTCTGCGAGTAAGTGATAGATTTATTTATAGATAAGGAAAATGTATCTTAACACGCTGAATGAGAAGGAGTATGAGATCTTATTGGTATATGGGGACAGGGCATGGTTTTTTGTATGATGGTAAGCATATCTTTTGGGATCGGTGCTTCGAAGAGTAGGGGTTTCTCTGTAATGGGATGTTTTAAGCCCAAGCGATAGGCATGTAACAATTGTCTTGTTGTAGAATGTTTTTTATTTAGCCCTTCATTGCCATATAAGCTATCTCCTAAAATAGGGGCATGCTTAGCCTGCATATGCAGGCGTATTTGGTGTGTACGACCACTTTCTAGTATGCATTGCACTAAAGAAAAGCAGTTGAGCTTTGCAATAGGATAGCATCTTGTAATGGCAAGCTTGCCTCCAGTTTGTGCATTACACATTTTTTTTCTGTGGATAGGGTGCCTTGCAATATGTGTTGTAATGACACATTCTTCTGGTATGCCAATGCAGATAGCTAAGTATTCTTTGTAAATGGATCTAGAGGCAAATAGAGCAACTAGCTTTTGATGTGCCTCTTTTGTTTTTGCTGCAACTAGAAGCCCTGATGTTTCTTTATCCAGCCTATGTACAATGCCAGGGCGGAGAGGTTCTCCTACATCTTTTAGGTGTTTACAATGATAGAGAAGGGCGTTGACAAAGGTATGAGACCAATTTCCAGGAGCTGGATGCACAACAAGGCCTACTGGCTTATTAATGACAATGATGTATTCATCTTCATATACAATGTCTAAGGGGATATTTTCTGGTTCTAGAGATAGCTCAGGTGTGAGTGCAAACTCCACCTCTATTTCATCATCAAGTTTTAACTTCTCTCGTTTTTTTATTGGCTCGCCATTAATGAGAACAAGTTTTTCTTCTATGAGGTATTGAAAGTATGTTCGTGATTGTTCTGGGTAGCGCAAGGCTAAGAATTTATCGACACGCATGCCTACTTCATCTTCTGATACCGTAATCGTTTCGCTCTCTTCTTGCTGCATGGGAGGGATTAAATTCTAGCTATTTTGACTTGCTTGCTTTTTGGCATTTTGTTGCACTTTTTGCATGGTATCGAAGTTTTGATTTACCATATTAGAGACTACACCCTGCTCGATAGTTTTAACAATAGCCTCTCGCCCTGCTTTAGTTGCAAGTGTAGGATCAGCCTTATCGGCACCTTTCTTTGCAGCTTGGCTTTTTGCAAGATCTAGAGGTGATTGTTTTGTAGATGTATCTTTGGAAGATTTCGGTGTAAAGGCTTGAGAGGGGCTACCTGTTGGGCCTTTGGGTTGGTTAAAATTAGGATCAAGATTAGGTGAGTTGTCAACGCTTGAAGTACCGCTCATGATATTTACTCCTTTTAGTTTTATCCTATCATAAATCCATAATTTCTTAAGATAAAATAATTATTTTAATAATAAGGATGTCTTTATTGAATGAGATGAGCTATTAAAATTATTTGTAATTATAGAGTTTTATGGTATGACTTGATGAAAGTATATATATTTTTAGGTGCATAATGACTGCTGAACTTAACGATTTTCTTGCTAAAGTTGCTCAAGATAAGTTTGATTTTAAGAGTGAACGTGTTGAACTTAAGAAAAATTTAAACGGAGAATATTATCCCGCTTTTGCACCTAAGCCCAGAGGAATTCGTTGGCTGATAGAACGACTATTTGGTAAAAATGATGGAGCGCGTCTTACTACCGTTTCAGACTTTCTTATCGATAAACTGACTCAACTTGAAGATTCTCCTGACAAGCTTCCTGCAATAGAAAAACTTAACCGGCACTTTCATTCTCATTACAAAGTAAGTGGTGAATGGGATGCTATCATGAAACGTATTGAAATAGTAAGATGCAAAACTTTTGCTATAGAGAGTTTGTTGCCATCCTCAGTTGAAAGAGAGTCTGTTTTAGAGGGTGAAAATATAAAAGTATGTTGTAAAAATGGAGAAGAGCTAGAAATTCATCCTAGTATTTTAGCAAAATTGCCTCCAGGATCATTATTTGAAAATTATTTGAACACAGATCGCAAAGAACCTATGCAATTTCCCTATTCAGTTGAGGATGCAAAACCTTTTTTTGACTATTGTTGTGGTAGGCTTGATGAATCATTAATGACTATCGACCAACATTTTGCTTTATTAGAGCTTGCAGATAGATTCAATATGGATGAGCTAAAAACTCAGGTTACAGAGCATTTAAAACTTATTTGCTCTAATAATATGAACGTGCTTATTCGTACATTACATGCTTTACATAATACTAGAGTGGATCGGAAAAATGAACTTGAGCCCTTACTAATTGATTCAAAATCTTGGATTAACCTTTCTTTGTACCATTCAAAAGAAATGATTGTACATGCAACGATTGATCAGTATTGTGAATTACTGGCGCTTGCAAAAGAGTTTGGTTTAGGTGGACTTGCAAATAACATAAAGGAAGAATTAAAGTTTATTTTTTCTTATAATGCTGATTTATTTACTAATACGATCCTCTCTTTATATACTACCAGAGGCAGTCTAAAAGATGACATCCTTCCACTCACTACAGATCAGTGGTATTTAATTACCTGTAGTTCTGATGGTTTAGTAAAAGAATTTATCAAAATAGTTCTTTCACAAGAAAATATTCGAATGAAAGTTGATTCTTCAGCGATTACGCCTGAAGAGAAATTAGAGAAATCATTTTTACAAACATTGCTTGCCTATTCCTTTCAAAAGGGGATACATACTTTTAAAGACCCCGTCAGGGCTGTAGAGAGATTACGGCCTGCAGCAGATCAGGGATATGCGCCTGCTATATGCATGCTTGGAACCTGTTATATACAAGGCCTGGGCGTAAAAAAGGATGAAAAGATAGGGATAGAGCATTATGAAAAAGCAATGGCTAACAAGTATGCTTACGCTAATTATTGCATGGGAATGTTGGTTTGTAAAAAGCAAGTTTCTAGCTCGGAATATTATTCTTATTTTGAAAAAGCGGTAGAGGGAGGATGCTATCTGGCCGCATTTGAAAAAGGAAAAATAGATTTATACTATAGTCTATATAGAAACAGATGTGGCATTGATAAAAAACTAGCTGAAATTTATTCTGAAGGTGCTTTTAATTGTTTTAACAATTCTGAACATATTAATCCTGTTAGCCAATATTTGCTTGGTTTTTGCTATTATTGGGGTGTGGGTGTAGAGCAAGATAGAGAAAAAGCGGATCTGCTTTATTCTCAAGCGGCTGCAAGAGGGTGTAGTTTAGACGAGTATGAGTATGTTCAGGATGAACTTAGCGAGCTAAATTCAAATTGGCCCATGAATTTATAAGCACTCCAGGTTAATGGGTGTATCCAAAGAAAAGGTTTTGATTTCTTTGTCAGAAATACGGATGCCTTTTGCAGAAACCCCCTTAACAAGAATATCTTCTATCTTAAAGTTTAAGAGGTGCACTTTCTGGTTTGCTTTTGGCTTGAAATTGATTTTGAGATTAGCGTTATTTGCCTGAGTGATGCCCTTAAAGAGAGTATCTTCATCGATGAATCTGTAGACTTTGTCTAGTATGAATTTTTCAATGATAAAGCGCTTGCCATATAAGTATTTAGTTTTTGGATCTAGATAGAGAGCAGTAAAAACAGTCTTTTTATCGGCAACACCTGCAAAGACAAGCTCTGAGTTGTTATGATAGAGGTAGTGCTTTTCTGGTATATTGATGACAACGTAGCTGCCATCTTTAAAAATAAATAAGAGTTTATCAAAATTGGTGCATTCAAAAGATAGCCCGCCTTGTACTTTTGTTCCCGCAAAACCAGTTTCTGGATCGATAAAAATTTTAAGCTTCTTGCTAGCAATTGCTTTCTTATCTACCTCTTCAAGAGTTTGTACTTCTGTTTTTCTCTCAAAATCTTTGCCATATTTAGTAAGAAGGCCTTTGAGGTAGGAAATGGTTACTCGCTTAATTTGTTTTAAATCTTTTTCAACCTTGGCAAGTTCTTTTTCAAAGCGCTCAATTTCTTCTTTATTTTGATTCAAATCAAAGCGTGAAATGCGTCTGATGGGAATATTCAAAAGCTTTTCCCTGTCATCGTGGGAAGGTATGCGAGAGAGTTCTTCGTGGAAAGGGAGTAAGTGAGAGGCAATGGTTGCATGGATCTCTTGATAGTTTGCAATCTCTTCGATGCGTTTATAGATTCTATTTTCGATAAAGATGCGCTCTAAGCTTTTATGGAAGATTTTTTCTAGAAGGCGTGCTTTTTCAAATTCTAGTTCGCGCTTTAGATACTCTTGTAAGAGTTCCACGTGGAGCTTTAAAATCTCATGAACATCTGTTTGCCAAGGAAAGTTGTCTTTGATGACAAGAACTTGAGAGCTTAGAGAAACTTCGCATTCTGTGAAGGCGTAAAGTGCATCGATGACTTGATGTGCGTATTGTCCTCTTGGAAGCTTAATTTCTATCTCTACATTTTCTGCTGTAAAGTCATAGATAGAGTCGATCTTAATTTTGCCCTTTTTAGCAGACTCATCGATGGATTGAATGAGAGATTCTGTCGTCGTACCGTAGCAAACCTCTTTGATGACAATAGTTTTTTCATCAGGACAATGGAGGCGGGCTCTCAATTTAATTTTTCCAAGCCCTCTATCGTAAGAGGATGCATCCATGATACCGCCTGTTGGAAAGTCGGGAAGAAGCGTAAATTCTTTGCCTTCTAGGTGGTCAATTTCTGCTTGTAACAATTCTGAAAAGTTATGAGGTAAAATGCGTGTTGCCATTCCAACAGCAATACCCTCAGCTCCTTGCATCAACAGGACAGGGATCTTTGCAGGGAAGGCTACAGGTTCTTGATGTCTGCCATCATAAGAGGGTAGCGTCTCTGTTAGATCTTTATTAAAAAGTGTCTCTTTCGCAAGAAGGGAGAGTCTTGTCTCAATGTATCTAGAAGCTGCTGCTGGATCACCTGTAAACAGGTTACCAAAATTTCCTTGTCTGTCTAATAAAAAGCCTTTATTTGCAAGGTTGACAAGGGCTTCTGTAATAGGAGCATCTCCGTGGGGGTGATAAGCCATAGTTTGGCCTGCAACATTTGCAACTTTGTGCAATTTACCATCATCCATGCCATAGAGCGTGTGTAAAATGCGGCGCTGTACGGGTTTTAAGCCATCAACAACATTGGGTATGGCCCTATCTAAAATCACGTAGGACGCATACTTCAAGAAGTTGTCTTGCATCTGGTCTTTTAGATCATCCATTGGAAGACTCTTGTTTTGCAGCTTTTAAGGAATTTGGTGTAAGCTCAGATAGTTCCTTTAAAAGGAGCTGTTCGTTTATTAAGTTGTTCATTATAAATAATTTGCGATCCGGTGTATTCTTGCCCATATAGAATTCAAGAGTCGGTTTAATGTCTGATATGGCATTGATCGTAATGGGTGTTAAGCGAATTTCTTTTGAGATAAATTGTTTAAATTCGTGAGGAGAAATTTCTCCAAGCCCTTTAAAGCGTGTAATTTCTAGACTATTTGACTTTAATTTTGCAATGGCGTGATCTCTTTCCTCTTCAGAAAAGCAGTAAATTGTTTTGTCTTTATTGCGAACTTTGAAAAGAGGAGTCTCTAGGGTATAGAGGTGGCCTCCTACTACAAGCCCCTCAAAGTAGGTAAGGAAGAATGTGATTAAAAGATTGCGAATGTGCATACCGTCTACATCTGCATCCGTTGCAAGAACTACTTTATTATAACGAAGTCTTTCCAAATCTTCTTCAATATCAAGCGCACTCATTAAATTGTACATCTCTTCGTTTTTATAGAGCTGATCGAGCTTCATCCCATGAACATTCATAGGTTTACCTCGTAGTGAAAATACGGCCTGTGTCAGAGGGTTTCTAGAGGCAACAATGGATGCACTTGCAGATTCTCCCTCAGTTAAGAAGATCATCGTATCTGTAGCAAGTAAATTTTGGTCAGTAAAATGAAATTTGCAATCGCGCAGTTTAGGTATTTTAAAAGAGATTTTCTTTTGCTTTTCTGAAGCTTCTTTTTTGACAGCAGCAAGCTCTTTTCTAAGTTTTTCATTGAAGGCAATGCGCTCAATAATGCGCTTTGCGCTTTCTTGGTTTTGATAAAGAAGCGAAACAATAGCATCTTTGACTTCTTGTACAACGCTGGACCTAAGTTCTGTATTACTGAGCTTATTTTTTGTTTGTGATTCAAAAATAGGGTCTTTAACTTTAACAGCAATAGCTCCAAAGATACCTTCTCGAACATCGAGGCCTTGAAAAGATTTCTTTGCATACTCGTTAACGCCTTTGAGAATGCCCTCTTTAAAGGCAGAAAGATGCGTGCCTCCATCTGCAGTGTACTGTCCATTTACAAAAGAGAAGTAGCTCTCTCCATAGCTATGTGTGTGAAGAAATGCAAATTCTAGAGTTTTGCCTCTGTAGTAAAGAGGCTCATAAATACGGTCTTCTTTGATTTCGCTATTTAATAAGTCGAGTAGGCCATTTTCGGAGAAGATCGCATTGCCATTAAACTCAAGGGTGAGTCCTGTATTGAGGTAAGCATAGTGCCATAAGCGTTTTAAGATGATAGGCTCTTGAAAGCGGTATTTTTTAAAAATTTCAGAGTCGGGAATAAAAGAGACATAGGTGCCTTGGGGCTCTTTACTTTTAGAGCGTTTTTCTGATTGTAAAACACCTCTTGAAAAATGGGCTTCAAAACTTTCCCCATCTCTGTAGCTTTTTACAATAAATGAAGAGGAGAGAGCATTGACAGCCTTTGCTCCCACTCCATTTAGTCCAACAGAAAATTGGAAGACATCATCGTTGTATTTGGCACCTGTATTGATTTGACTTACGCAGTCAACAACTTTTCCAAGAGGAATGCCTCTTCCAAAATCGCGCACTTCCACTAAGTGAGAAGAAAAGTCGATAGTGACAATGATCTTTTTGCCATTGCCCATAATGAATTCATCGATGCCGTTGTCGATAATTTCTTTAATGAGAATGTAGATGCCATCATCATGATGCGAGCCATCGCCGAGCCTGCCAATGTACATGCCAGAGCGCATGCGGATGTGCGTTAGTGCATCGACTGTTTGGATAGAACTTTCTGTGTATTCTTTTTTCATACCTGAATAGTAACGACTCTGCAAAATCATTGGCAAGAATTCTTTTTTTTTCTATAAGACCAGGTTTGTATTTAAAGGATGTATTACATGCTAATAGGTGTTTTAGGAGTCAATCATAAATCAGCGGAGTTATCTCTCAGAGAAAGTCTTGCAAAAGTCTGTGTAAGAAGGTTTTCTCCTGGAAGATCGGCACATTCTAATCATTTTTTTGTACTTTTATCTACCTGTAATCGAACAGAAATTTATTTTAGCTCTGATGACTTGGCAGTAACACATAGTTATTTATTAAGAGTGTTGCGCTATGATATAGAAGGGGAGTTTGAGCATAAACTTTATTCTTATTTTGGTTTTGATTGTTTTGTGCATCTTGCAAAAGTAACTGCTGGTATGGATAGTGCAATCATCGCAGAAACAGAAGTTCAAGGACAGGTAAAGTCTGCTTATGAGTCCGTAAAGCAATACAATAATTTGCCAAGAGAATTACATTTTCTCTTTCAAAAGAGTCTGAAAATAGGAAAAGATGTACGTACAGGCTTTCCGATGGGTAAGGGGCTTGCATCTTTAGAAGAAGCTATTTTACAGGTCACTAAAAACCACATGCAAGATATTAAAGAGAGCAAAATACTGTTTTTGGGCGCATCAGAGATTAATATTAAAGTATGTAGAGCACTTTTAAGCAAGGGTATTAAAAATATTACCTTCTGTAATCGTACTTTAGAACATTTAGATAGATTGGCTTTTCAAATCCCAATCAAAACTATAGCCTGGCAAGAGAAAAGATGTTGGATTAATTACGATGTTGTAATTGTTGGTACTAAATCAGTAGAGTATCTCCTCTTGAAAAATGAGAGGCTCTCTTCAAAAAAACAGCTTTTAATCGATTTGAGTGTGCCAAGAAACATAGACCCAGAATTAGATGCTTTTGATTCCATTACCCTTTTGAATGTGGATCAGATGAATAAAATCGTAGAACAAAATAATTCATCTAAACTTTCAGAGATTAGCGTGATAGACAGATACATTACAGAATCTGTTGAAAATCAAATAGCATTTTTCTTAGATAAGGAAAATTTAAGAAGCGCGCGCTTTTATCAAAATCCTCTAGTTTTACTTGGTGTTTAAAAGTCTGCATTTCCTGGGTATCTGGGAAAGGGGATTACATCGCGGATATTTTCCATGCCCGTTGCAAAGAGTACAAGCCTTTCAAATCCAATGCCGTAGCCTGCATGAGGAATGCTTCCATACTCACGTAGCTGTAAGTACCACCAGTAAGCTTCTTTTTCCAGCTTAAACTCTTCAAGCTTTTGCTCTAATACAGAAAGGCGCTCTTCGCGCTGACTGCCGCCGATGAGCTCTCCAATTTTTGGAACTAAGACATCCATGGCAGCAACTGTTTTACCATCTTCATTGCCGCGCATGTAGAAAGCCTTAATTTCTTTGGGATAGTTAAAGAGGATGACAGGTTTTTTAAAAACTTCTTCTGCAAGGTAGCGCTCATGTTCCGATTGAAGATCGCATCCCCATTCTACTGGAAACTCAAAAGTTTTCCCTGAATTTTTTAGAAGTTTAATGGATTCTGTGTAAGAAAGACGCTCAAAAGGAGATGTGATGACATTCTCTAGGCGTTTGATAAGTCCTTTTTCAATGAACTCATCAAAGAAGGCGATGTCCTCTGCACACTCTTTAAGAAGATAGGTAAGAGCGTATTTTAGAAAGGCTTCTGCAGATTCCATGTTGTCATTTAAGTTAGCAAATGCCATTTCAGGCTCAATCATCCAAAATTCTGCCAAATGCCGAGAGGTATTGGAATTTTCCGCTCTAAATGTAGGGCCAAAGGTGTAGATGTCAGAGAGTGCACAAGCATAGATTTCGGCGTTGAGCTGCCCAGAGCAAGTTAGATAGGCAGGCTTTCCAAAAAAATCTTTGGAATAATCTATCTTCCCATCTGGTGTGCGAGGTGGTTTTTCAGCTTCCAGAGTTGTTACTTGAAAGAGCTTACCAGCGCCCTCACAGTCAGAAGTTGTTATGATGGGGGTGTGCACGTAGAGAAAGCCCATCTCTTGGAAAAATTTGTGTGTTGCAAAGGAAAGAGCGTTACGAACTCTTGCAATAGCTCCTTGAGTATTTGTTCTTGGACGAAGGTGGGCAATAGTTCTTAAAAATTCAAAAGAGTGTCGCTTTTTTTGAAGAGGATACGTTGCAGGATCACATGTGCCAATAACTTCTAATTCTTTTGCAACAAGTTCTACTTTTTGCCCTGCTCCAGGGCTTTTTGCAATGATACCATTTACACTAATTGCTGATCCTGTTGAGAGCGTTGCAACAAGTGTATCATAGTTTGGGTGGGAAGATTCAAATATAACTTGTAAGTTAGAAAAAGTAGATCCATCATTGATTTCGATAAATGTAAAAGTTTTTTGAGAGCGCACCGTTCTTATCCATCCCTTAACCAGGGTAGGGGTGTCTATGATCTCTGCAGGGTCTCTTTGAAAGATTTGTTTGATTTTTGTTCGCATAGCTCATCTCTTTTTAGTAAAAACAAAAGGAGCAGCATAACTTAACTAGATAGTTTATATATACATAAATTTTTCTGAGCAATTCCCGCTGCGGGAATTGCTCAGAAAAATTTAAAAAATCATTACAATGTCGATTTCTGAAAAAATAGCTGTTAACGATAAGAAAGCTCATGATCCACGAAGGGGACTTGACTATAACTGTGAGGAGCGTATCGCTTGCGCTCTACTTTCGCGTGCTCATCGCTTCCCGTGCAAAGCACTGTGTGCGCTCTTGCGCTGCGAATCCTCTTTGTTCTAGCAAGCCTCGGCGGCATTTAAAATGCCGCAAATCCCTTTTTTAAGGATTCTGGCAAACAAAATTATTAAGTAGCTGATTTTTGAAACCTAAGAATGATGAGTGTAAAATTCGCGTAGCATCTTGATTTCTTCTTTCCAAAGAGGAGGGCCATCTGGTGTTTCAAGATATTTAGGAGTTATGCAAGTTCTTGGATCTTGCATGAGGCATTTAAAGCACTCAATGCCAATTTCACCAGCTCCTAGTGGTTTGTGTCGATCTTTACGTGATCCAAGCTTTCCAAGAGAGTCATTTAGATGAAAGGCTTTTAAATGAGAAAGGCCTATGATTTCATCAAATTGTTTGAGAGTGTTGTCTAAACTTTGTTTTGTGCGAATGTCATAGCCGGCTGCAAAGATGTGACAAGTATCCACACAAACACCGATGGGTATATATTTTTTTACCCCAGCTATGATATAGGCAAGCTCTTCAAAAGAAGCACCTACACAGGATCCTTGACCAGCTGTAGTTTCTAAGAGCAGGGTAGTAGGTCCGTTATTTGCAAGATCTTGAACACTTAGGATGCTTTCAATGATCTTGTCAAGGCATGCTTCTTTGCTCTCATCAAGAGATGCTCCTGGATGAAAGTTTAAAAATGTAACTCCAAGAGAGATACAGCGCATTAATTCTTCTTTGAAAGAATGTCTGCTTTTTTGCAAGTTATCGGGATTTGGAGCCCCTAAGTTTAAAAGATAGCTTGCATGGCTCATTACAGACCGAATCTTTGTCTCTTCTAGCGTCTTGTACCATAAGTCAATGGATTCTTGATCTAAAGGCTTGGACGCCCAGCGACGTTGATTTGCTGTAAAAAATTGAATGGTGGTTGCACCAATGCTTTTTCCTTCCAAGAGTGCGCGGTACGCACCACCTGCGGCGGAGGTATGCGCTCCAATAAGAAGCTTTTCTGCGCTTTTTTGCATTTTCTTATTTTGATTTCTTGAGAGATGCAAAAATAAGAATTAAAAGTCCAAGACCAAGAGATGCTCCACTGAACATTCTAGGAATGTGAACGATGTGAGTCACATCGAGTTTTGCATTCCATGGCCCTATTTCAAATAGAGATTTTTGAGCATCGTAGCTGATTTCAGGGAAGATAAATCCTGCTATACCGATACAAGAAATAATTAAACCTAAGACAATTAATATGATCTTTAACATCTTTCTAGACATCCTTTTTTCTGAATCAAATTCTTTCCTGATATTCTGTTAAATTTTTAAATTTGTCAATCGAATGTTTTGATGGATAATATTTCCTCTTAGAATGTAACCTTGGGTGTTGCAAAAAAAAATGAGATGTTCATGAAGGAAGACTCTTCTGAGTCAGTTCTAAGGGCTGTTAAGTATTTCTTTTCTGGTACGATGCTAAGTAGATGTTCTGGTATGGGAAGAGATATGATGATGGCATTTGTGTTTGGAAGTCATCCAGCGCTTGCTGCATTTTTGATGTCATTTCGTTTTTCTAACCTCTTAAGACGCGTTCTTGGAGAAGGTGCAATGCAGTCGGCATTTGTTCCTGAGTTTGAATCTTTGCGTGCTGAAAGCACAAAGCGCGCAGCTACTTTCTTTAGAGATTTGAGCGCTTCTCTAACAGCTCTTTTATTTTTGATTACATTAGTAGTAGAATCTATTTTATGGCTTACTTTGGAATATGGTGATCTAAAGCAAGACAATGCAGAGATTTTGAAGTTCACAGCCCTCATGTTTCCAGGAATTGTCTTTATCTGTCTTTATGGGCTGAATACCTCTCTTCTTCAGTGTGAAAATCGATTTTTTCTTCCAAGTGTTGCACCCGTTGCCTTTAATGTAATTTGGATGGGGTCGGCCTTTCTACTTAAAGATCAAGACTACATAGTGGCAATGAGTACGCTTTCACTCTGCTTAGTGATTGCTTATTTTTTTCAATGGGCACTTACCTTGCCCTATAGCTGGAAGTTTATTCGAGAAGCGCTTGGAAAACAGATTTTTACATCTATAAAGTTGCTTTCAGTGGATGTTCGCAGGCTTTTAGGACCACTTCTTTTGGGTGTTATAGGTGTGAGTGCAACGCAGGTGAACAGCAGCTTAGATCCTATATTTGCAAGAAGTGCAGACTTAGAAGGACCTGCATATCTTTGGTATGCCATTCGTATTCAACAGCTTCCTCTTGCACTTTTGGGTGTTGCATTTTCAGGAGCTCTTTTGCCTTCTCTTTCTAGGGCATTAAAAGCTCTAGATAAGGAAAAGTATAATATGCTTCTACTTTTAGGTCTAAAACGTATTGTAAGCCTTATGGTTCCTATTACATTTGCATTTTTAGTGCTCGGAAGTGCAAGTGTGACCCTTTTATTTGGAAGGGGAGATTTTTCTGATAAAGCCATCCAAGAGACTACTTATTGTTTGTGGGGCTATTGTATAGGTCTTGTTCCGATGACCATTGTTTTACTTTTTGCAACAGCTTTTTTTGCACAGAGTAACTTTAAAAAATCTGCAAAAGCCTCTTTCTTTTCCATGGTAATCAATGCAAGTCTAAACGCCCTTTTTATTTTTGGTTTTGGCTTTTCATCAGTAAGCGTAGCTGTTGCTACGAGTCTTGCAGCCTACTTTAACTGTTTTTTTATGTCTTCAGTCATCGAAAAGGGAAATGGTTGGCTTACAGAGCTTGGTAGATGCATTGGCAAAGTAGGTATTGCTAGTATGATCGCATCTATTGTAACATTGTTTGTTGGTATATTGCTGAAAGATAGGACACTGTCAATAATTATTTCTTCTATAACACCTAATTTTGAGCGGCATTTTTCTTGGCAACTAGCCTCTCTTGTTATACAGGGGGTATCTTTTTTTGTTGTTTTTGTAATCATCTCCTTCTTTATATCTGCAGAAGATATTGTCGCAATGCTCACCCTAAGAAAGAAAAAAGAGCTGGTTTGAGAATTAGACTTTTTGCATAACCTGAGTTATACACATCATTAATGATGTGTGTATATGGGGCAGAGGCGAGGAATTGTGGTTTCGAAAGAAGTCTGTAGATGAAAAATTAGTCGCGACTAATTTTTCATCTACGACGACAATTTATAGTTATTGGTGTCTTGCTCTGGTAGAAAGAGCTTCTCTTTGGTCGCCTGTAATGATAACGTAATCATAAAATTGTCCAGGCACGCCTTGAGCGCCTATGTATACTCTGGATCCTAGCTGAACTTGGTTGAGATTTTCTTTGATTACCCAAGTGCTGCCATCATTGAGAGATAGTATTTTACGAAAATCACAAGGCTCTTCTTTTGTTTCAATTACATATTCTTTTTTTGTTGTCCCATCTTCTTTTACTTTAAGAACCTCTTTTGTTTCTTGAATAGTACGAGTAGACTTTGCATATGTTTCTGTAGAGATGATTTTTAAAGGCCCTGGTATTGTTTTATGCTTGATAAGCATGACTTTAACTGTTTGCCCACGGTCGTGATTAAATAGTTCAAATTTGTGTTCTCGTTTAAACCAGTAAAACTCTGTGCGTAGTTTGACGCGCACATGATCTCCTACCTGCCAAGACTCATAGGTTGATCGTGAGTCAGGGTGTATTTTCCAAGTGGACCCATCGGATAGTGTTGTTAAAAGATCCCCTTCAAACTGTCCATGTCGATCCCCACTAAAGACGGAGGTGGATGCGATAGTTTGTATAATGGAAGGGTAGATATCACTATAGTGATCAGAAGCTTGCGGTGCAGGTGTTGCAGTGCAAGTAAAAGGGTTTAGTAGGCAAGATGAAAATAGGCAAAGTGTTGGTAGGATTTTGTTTTTCAAGGTGGCACTCCGAACTTTGTGTATATATAAAAATTGAGCCTTTATATAAAAGGCTCAATTAAGTTAATCTCTAACATGCTTAAGGCAGCAAAACTTAGTTAGTGTGAGCTAAAAACTCGCAAATAAGAGGTATATTTAAAGGAAGCGGATGAGAGATTTGCTCTGGGCTTGGAAGCGAAAGGAGCTTTCCGGCGCCGTTTGCCTCTAAGGACAAATATTCAGGAATTTCTCGTACACTTTCTTGAGCTTTTTTTACAGCTCCGATCTCTTTTGATTTCTCTTTTAATGAAACAACCATGCCAGGACGTACTTGGAAAGAGCGAATATCTACTTTTTTTCCATTGACGAGCACATGTCCATGCGCAACTAGTTGGTGAGCTGCAAAAATAGTTCCGGCAAACTTGAGTCTGTAAACGATATTGTCTAATCTGCATTCAAGCATAGCAAGAAGACACTCAGCTGTATTTTCTTGCTTTTTGATAGCTTTGTGATAATAAGTTACCAGTTGTTTTTGACTAATCATGCCATAGACAGCCCTGAGCTTTTGTTTTTCCTCAAGTTGAAGGCCGAAATCGGACTTCTTTTTACGGCGAGCGCCATGTACGCCTGGAGGATTTTGTTTGTGGATAAGTGGATTGCGGTCGCGTCCGAAGATGTTGACGCCAAAACGACGTGCAATACGGTTTTTAGGACCTGTATATCGAGCCATTATTTCTCCTGAATCTTTAGAAAGTTGCATTTATAGATCCAGTATATTAGTTAGAGTTTCTTATTTTTCGCAAGGTAAATTTCTTGATTTAATAAGAAATTGCTGATACACTGGCAGCGTTTATAATTTATTTTAAAGCTTTTAAGATCATGACTGAAAATATGACATCCTTATCTAAAGAGTACTGGGTTCTTGCCTATTATTATTTTACGCCCATCGAAAATCCAGAAGATGAAGTTAGAAAGCATAAGACATTTTTTGAAGAGAGAGATGTCAGCGGAAGAATCTACATTTCCCACCAAGGGATTAATGGTCAAATGAGCGCGCTCAAAGAAGATGCCTATGCATATATGCATTGGATGCATGATGATGCTCGCTTTAAAGACATGGAGTTTAAAGTTCATAAACATCATGAGAATGCATTTCCTAAGATGACAGTAAAGGTGCGAAAACAGCTCGTTGCAATGGATAAAGATGTTGATCTTTCAAAAAGAGGTCAGCCCCTTTCTGCAAAGGAGTGGGAAAGTATGCTAGATAATCGAGATGAAGATCTCGTCCTTATTGATACGCGCAACAACTATGAAACAAGGATTGGTTATTTTGAGGGCGCACTACTACCTCCTCTTGAAACATTTCGTGAATTTCCACAATTTGCAAAAGAATTAAAAAAAACAAGAGATCCCAAAAAAACAAAAGTTTTGATGTATTGCACGGGTGGCATTCGCTGCGAGCTTTACTCTGCTCTTATGATGGAAGAAGGCTTTGAGTCCGTTTATCAGTTGCAAGGGGGCGTCATTAAATATGGCTTAGAAGTTGGGCATAAGCACTGGGTTGGGAAATTATTTGTTTTTGATGATCGTCTTGCAATTAGTGTTGGCAATGAGGATGGATCTGAGATTATTGGCTCTTGTCGTCATTGTAAATCGCTTTCTGATACCTATTATAACTGTGCTAATATGGACTGTAATGAGCTTTTCTTATGTTGTCTTACCTGCTTACATACTCACAAGGGGTGTTGCCAGGAAAGTTGCGTTCATTCGGAAAGACTTAGACCCTATCATGCAGAAGATACGCATAAGCCATTTAGAAAAAAACACCTTTATAAATAGAAGAGTAAATAGATTATGAGCGCTGTTGTATGTAATTTTTTAGAACCACTCTCTTCTCTTGCTTGCGTAAGGGGTTCATTTACTAAAGATCCAAATGAAGAAAGCCCTATCGCTTCGCATTTGACTCTATCTTGTTTCCAATCCGTAGAAAACAAGATTTCTGTAAGATTTATTACTTCAGAAGAAGCATCTGATACTTTAGAGCTGTATGAAGGAGTTTCCTATAATCCTCAGATGCGTGAAGTACCCTTGCGTGTGGTTACTGAGGAGAGTGGTGAATTACATATTGTTCTTGCAAAAATTAAAGATATAGCAAAATGCTTTAATATTGAGCAAAGCGACGCTTATAAGGCTTGTATAGAAGGCAATTTAATGCAATTTAAAGAGCAGGATGTTCAGATGCGCTCTGTTGGCTCAAAAAAAGCAAAAACTTTTGAGAGCATTGTAAAAGCAGCTCCTAATAGTTATCCCTTTTTCCCTGATGAAATTAAAGCAATTTCTGCTTGCATTGAGACAAATTTCGAGGAATTGCATGTGGCGGCCAGCAAAGAAGATGGAAAACCTGGTTATCAGAGGGCTTCTGAGTCCCTTCCAAGGGCTGTTGAAGTTTCAAAGGAAGGTGATGTGCTTGTGCACTTCAATAAGCTGAGGCTAGGTGACCGTTTACTTGGTGAGGGAACATATAAAACAGTTCGTACAGCCATAAGCTGTGATTTAGGAAAAGTAGTTAGTATAGCTGTAGCTAAAGCGGATAATCCCGATTTAAGAGAGAGCATTGGAAGAGAATATGTGATCTTAAAAGAATTAGAAGGAACAAGGGGTATTGCAAGTGCATTGAGCTTGAATTTTATTTGTGGTAAAGAAAATCAAGAAAAGGCCTTTCTAAAGCAACCTTGTTATGAAATGGGTTCTTTAAATAATCCTGAAGCATATTCAGAAGTAGATCGATTGAAGATAACGCTTGATTTGCTTTATGGGCTTAAAAAGTGTAAAGCAAATGGAATTATCCACAGAGATATTAAGCCGGGTAATGTGCTTATTGGTATTTCTAATGAAGATGCAATTACAGGTGAAAGAGAATATTCAGCTCACTTAAGTGATTTTGGTTCTTATTGTAGAAAAGATGAAATAGATCGTTTAAAAGAAGTGTTGGTTGGAACACCTGCGTTTTTCTCTCCTGAATACATTGAGGAAGTTTCCAGATGCCGTAGAAGGAATTTAGAGATGCCTTTAAGAGAATTTTCTGATGATATGTGGGCCTTGGGTTGCACTTTATATAAACTGTGTTTTAATTATAGTCCTCCTTGGTTTCCACAAACACGAGTGACTTCATGGAAGCAGGTAAGAACAATGGTGAAGAATATGTTACAACTTATACCCCCAGATGTTCCAGTGGAAGAATGTCCTTTGGTGTATATGATTTGTGATTTATTAGCAGTGTTTAAGGATAAGCGTCTTACAGATCCAGGAGTCATTATTGCAAAATATGAAAGGCTTTTCCTTGAAAGAATTGAATTTTTAGAAAAAAATAGGAGCCATCGTGAGTACTGTCACATCTCATAGTTTTGTAACATTAGATTTGGAATACTCTCCAAGTCTTGAAAAAGCAAAAGGTTTTCAGAGGGCTGCAAAGATATGCTACCCAAGTCTTTCCCTATTTGATGTTGCAGATATTTATCATTACATCAAAACAAACTATGAGGCACTGCTAGCTGAGGCATATGAGAGTCTTGATGGATTTGTCTATAAAGGGGCCTCTGCAAATAAGCTTCCAAGGGCTATTGAAGTATTGAGAGATGGCGATGTTCGGGTACATTTTAATAAGAAGAGGCTTGGAGATTATACGTTTTGCCCAGGGACTTTTAAATACAAGGTTCGCACCGCCGTAAGTTGTAATTTAGAGGAAATGATTGTTGTAGGTATTTCTAAAGCAGATACGCTCAAATTGAGAGCGGATATTGAAAGAGAGTATGGGGTTTTAAAGGAGCTAGAAGGCGTAAGGGGGGTTGCAAGTGCTTTAAGCTTAAACTTTATAGGAGGCAAAAAAGGATGCGAAAAAGCTTTTTTAGAGCAACCTTATTATAGGCTTGGCGCTTTAGATGAAAAAAACGAAGAGGGATTAGAATATGACTATTTGGAAAAAGATCAGTTAAGAATTACGCTAGACGTGCTTTATGGGCTCAAAGGATGTAAAGCAAGAGAGATCCTTCATTTAGATGTTAAGCGAGATAATATTTTTGTTGACATTACCCGTGATGCAAATACAGGCAAAGAAGAATGCTCTGGATATCTTGGTGATTTTGGCCTATCTTGCAGAAGTAGCAATCATGAGCGTCTACAAGTAGCTAGTGGAACACCTATATACTTTTCTCCAGAATATGCTAAGAGCTTTGAAAGAGGATCAAGTCCTTTTTTAAGAAGCGTTTCTGAGGATATGTGGGCTCTTGGTTGTGCACTATTTGAGATGTATTATGCAAAACATCCCCATTGGATTTTGCGGAATGAATCTGGAGATGAGAAAAAGGCTATTAGAAAGCAGATGCGAGCAATAATAAATTTGCAACAAGGAGAGATTGTTACGATTACTCCAGAGCATATGAAAAAGAGTCCTTTACAATGTCTGATTCAGGAGATGTTGATGGTTTCAAAAGAGGAGCGCCTTAGCGATCCAGAAGTAGCTATTGCAAAATATGAGGAGTTTATCCTTCAAAGAATTCAGGATTTAGAGCAAGCGGAGTAAGTCGAGAATACGCTTTTGTGTATGGTCAAGAACAACAGTAAGTCCTGGCTTGATGCCTTGCTCTGATAATTCAAAAGCTTTCATGGTATTGCAGATGCGCCCGTCGAGTCTTACACCAATTCCTTTGATCCCTACCATATTTCCAAAATCTCCAAACATCTGAAGGGTCATTTCACAAGCTGTGATGATAAAGATGACCTGTTTGTTTGGATTTGCGTGCACAAGTTTAAAAATTTCTTCACCAATGTAGTGGATCGTGGTAATAAAGAGGGGTTTTACATTGTTTTCTGGAAGGGCATTGACGCACTTACCAATGTAGCATTGTCTGCAGACGGGATTTTCGCTATCATGAATACAACTAGTTGTAAAACGACCAGAGGGGCATTCGTGAGGCTTATGACAATAAGAAAAGCCTGCAACTAAAAGGACATTGGGTTTTTTTAAAAGAATTTTGAATTCATCTACATTTTTGATCCCATAAAGAAAAAAATCATCATCTCTAATATAAGAGCTTTTTTTGAAAACTGATTTTAAGAAAGATAAAGGGTATTTGAAAGGGTGCTGTAAAATATTTTTAAGGATGGCTCTGTTTTTATCTTCTTTTATCATCCATTTTAGGCTTTTCCACTTGAGACCTTTTTGAGTCTCAGGAGTGATGCCTACCATGGAGGGTAGAGATTTAGGAATTTTTAAGGGACAGATCTTTCTTGCAGCTTTTGCTCCTTCATCCCAGTTTTTTTCTGCTTCACCAAAGGAAGAAGCTTCTTTCCATAAAGGTAATTTTTTCATAAATATATTTCGAAGTTTTTGATAACAGGAGCTATGATATAACATAAGCTTTAAAAAAGCAAAGGGGCGGATTTTGTAAATCCGCCCCTTTTTATCTCAAGTAAACTTTAGGGTTTATTGAGCTGTTTTCTACTAGTACACTTGTGTGCTTTCTTCATCAACAAGTGGTCTTGTCAAGAAGTCTGACATTGTAGAAACTTTTACACGTCCATCTCCAGCTGCTACACCTTTAACTTTAACTGTATATTCAGCTACTTGTTTTGGTCCAAGAGAAGGAATTGGTTTGAATGTAACTGTTTGTCCAGAAACTGTGCAAGCAGTAGAGCCATTTGCGCTAACTGGTTGAAGTTCTGGGCTGAATGTTGCAACGATTGCAACGTTTTTGTCAGCTACAACGCTTTGGTTTCTTACAGTAATTTTGTATGTGTCAAAGTTGCCAAGGCAAATAGATCCTTCGCAGCCACATACATTTGTGCAGATACCGCCGCAACCTTTCCATATAGTGCAAATTTGTGTGTCTGCACCGCATCCATCAGATGCACGAACAGATGCTTTGTTGCAATAAGTTCCACATACAGTAGAAGTAAGTTTTAGGTTGAATACTTTTTCTTCATTTGGACCTAAGCAAGGTACACACCATGTTGCGTTGTTGCAAGAAACATTAGCACCAGGAGCCATCACAATAGATGTTCCAGCAGGTGCATAGTCTGTTACAACTACGTTATGTAGAACGTTGTCACCCTCGTTTTTAATGACGATTTGGTAATCAGCATTTTTGCAGATATACTGTTCGCAAGGACCAGTTTTTCTGATAGAAACGATGTTTTGACAAATGTCTAAGCAGCACTCACAACCACTGCCTTCGCAGTTAGAAGATGTTGTTGTGATTTGGTTGCATACGCGAATGCAGCGTGTTAAAGCTTTTACACGTACACAAATTTGCTTTGTTTCGCCTGGGCAAAGATCGCCAAGTGGGAACTTGAGAACTCTCTGTCCGCTTGCATGCTCTACTTCTGGTGGAAGGTTTTCTGTTACAAGAACATTCTTAGCAACAGCTGTACCTGTGTTTGTAACAGTGATCATGAAATCAATTGGCTCATTGCAATTAACTCTTGTAGGTCCTGTTTTTTTACATGTGATGCATGGGCATCCAACAAAAACAGGTGCGCAAATGAAAGGCACTGCTGTAACAGTTGTGCATCCACAAACTTCACCGCAAGCTGTTGGCTTGAAGAAAATTTTAATTGTTTGTGTTTGGCCTTTTTTAATTGCATCAATGTTCCATACTAGGTGATCAGCACCTGCAGTTGCTCCAGGTTCACTGCGAACAAATGACAAGCTTGCTGGAACTGTTTCTGTGATCACAACATTAGACGCATTATCCAAAGCAGTTGCTGTCATTTCAACCATAAATTCTTGGTTGAGGTCAACTTTTGGAGGGAATTTTTTTGTAATGCGAATAAGGTCTGTGTTGATTGTTACTGTATTAGGACAATCTGGTGTTGGTGCGCAAACAGGTGCACAAACAGGTGCTGGTGCACAAACAGGTGCGCATACAGGTGCTGGTGCACAAACAGGGGCGCAAACAGGTGCTGGTGCACATACTGGAGTAGGTACAGAACAGCTTCCTGCTCCACAGTTTCCTACAGGTGTGCTTGGAGCATACGCTGGTGCGTTGTTATTTTGATAATAGCCACCTTGGTTGCTATTATTATAATACTGTTGTTGGCCAAATTGTAACTTAGAATTGTAATCTAAGCGATAGCTATTGTTCTGATACCCTGATGGGGCCCAGCCGTTCTGTGGTGCACAATTAGGTGCGCACACAGGAGCACATGTTGGTGCACAAGGTGCTGGGTAACAGCTGTCATAACAGCTATTGCGGCAGCATCCAGAGATAATAAGCCCAGCTACTGCTGTTACAGTAAACAAGGCTAGGGATGATAACAATTTTCGGGGTCTTTGCATGTATGAACTCCTTATTGGAATTTTTTGGTCATTTGATTTACTGATTTAGTAAGTAAAAAAAACCTCATTTGTAATAATCGCAGCTTTTTTCTCTTATTCACCTCTTTGTTTTTGTTCACTCTATGTTGTGCAAGGAGTGGACTCTTAATTTTTCTTAGTTTTTGCTAAGAAGGTTAAGAAGAGCTGAAGCTTTTTCTCAACTAATGGTGCCAAAGAGGCGTATACCAGTAGTAGTTAACATTTCTATATTACAAGTTGCATTTAGAAGCTACACATTTTTAAAGAAATGATTTTTCCTCACTAAAATTTTATTCAGATAGGCCTCTAGATGGGTTTTTGCTACGCATCTATTTGAAATTCAGTATTTTCATTTTGAGAAAAAAATTCAAAAAATAGAAAAAAGAGTGTAGCATATCCAATTTAAGTCCAAAACTCAGGTTAAAAATGATGTACTGTATAGGTAAACAACAACCGCTTTCGTTTGAATACCTCACAATTCAAATTATACTGCCTGGAAAAAAGAAAAACCTCTATTTTCCTGCATTGATAGAGATGGTAGATGCAAATGAAAAAGAGCTGATCAAAGCTCTTGCTAAGGAAGAAATGAGGTACGCAAGATCCTGCGGTAGAGTGGAATCTAGTGAAACGATTGTATTAAATACGATAAGAATAGAGCGATCAAAAGTAGTATCTCTTCTCAAAGAACTTGCAGCAAGTGGCAAACTCTATTTTGAGGAAAAAAAACTCTATTGTAATTTTTTTTCTCCGGTTGAGTTTTTTTATGAGGGAAAAAATAACGTTCATGCTCAATTTGAAATCTCTGGACACCTATCTTTAGAGAATGAGGTTATGCCTATCATAGCATGTGATCTTATTTTTTTAGGCCCTCCCCACTGGTTTATTTTTAAGAATACATTGCGTTTTATCAAAGGAGAGATGGCGCCTCGTTGGATTTCACAGGTAATAAAAGGACCATGCACCCTCGATGCAAGAAAGCAAGAAACACTTTTGGATGAATGTAATGAAGGGGATTTTTCTGTAGTTCCAAGGCTTGCACTTTCCTTGCACACACAGGGCTCTTTACAAGCACAAGATTCTCTTCCAGTCCTTAAGCTAACAGATCGTTTGGGCTCTTTTGCAACATTATGGATGGATTATGGTGATCAACGAGTCATTGACGTTTTAGAAGAACCTCTGGCATATCGCAATACTACTTGCGAGAAAGGCTATGAGAAAGATCTGTTAGAAACGGACTTTATATATAGTCCAAGAGGGACATCTACTTATTATTGTCCGCTTGATAAAGTATCTAAAAGTATTCTTTTTTTGCTCGAATGTGGCTGGACAGTTTTAGATGTTAAGGGACGTAAAATTATACGACAAACAGATAAAACATTAGACTTTGATCTTCAAAATCAACAAATTTTAGTGAAAGGTAAATACGTTTATGAAGCATTTGATGCAGATGTACAAGATGTTATAGGCGCATTCAACCGAAGAGAGCACTTTGTACAGTTAAATAATCCGGGCTATACGGGATTGCTTGAATTTAGTGCGAGTGATAGTAAAGCTTTTGAGAGCATGGAAGTGGTTGCGATGAGTGTTCGTATAAAGCGCGCGCACTTTGGTCTATTAGAGGATTTTTGGAAGGAATGTAAGAAATCTCCTCTGCTTGAAAAAATAAGAAGCTGTCAGGAGAGCCTTAAAGATGGCAAGCCATTACCAGATCTTTTACCAGCTGGGCATTTTAAAGCAGAATTGCGCCACTACCAAAGTTTAGGTTTTCAGTGGCTTTGTTTTTTAGAAGAGTTTGGCTTCAGTGGACTTTTGGCAGATGATATGGGCCTTGGAAAGACAGTTCAAGTGCTTGCTTTTTTATCTAGAATAAAAGGACCTGTTTTAATTGTTTTGCCAACAACTCTTGTGTTCCATTGGAAGCGTGAGATTGAGAGGTTTTTAGAAAATACTCCCATCTACTTGCACCAAGGAGATGCTCGTTTTACAGACATAGAGTCTTTTAATGCATGCTCTATTGTCATTACAACGTATGCTATTTTGAGGATCGATCAATTACTACTTTCTAAGGTGTTTTTTCACATTGTCATTTTGGATGAAGCTCAAAATATCAAAAATCCTGATACGCAAACTGCAAAAGCTGCATTTTCCTTGCAGGCTCATTGTAAGCTTTCACTTACGGGTACGCCTGTAGAAAACCACCTTCGAGATTTATGGTCGCAGTTTTATTTTTTGATGCCAGGTCTTTTGCCAGATAGAAAAGAGTTTGAAATTTTAGATCCTTCTCATCTCAAGCACATAAAACAGATGATAAAGCCATTTTTTTTGAGGCGTAAAAAAATGGAAGTTGCAAAAGATCTTCCAGAGAGACAGGAACAGGTTGTATGGGTGGAGATGGAACCTTTACAAAAAGAGATGTACGAAACATTTCTTGCAAACATTCGCTCTGGCCTCTTAAAGAAGATCGCGGTGGATGGGATAAAAGAGCATAGAATGGAAGTTTTTGAAGCGATTTTGCGCCTTCGCCAAATTTGCTCTCATCCATCACTTGTTGTATCGCATGAATACGAAGGGGGTATTGTAGGTGGAGGTAAGTGGAGTGCATTACTTGAAGATATTGCCACTGTATGCGATGAGGGAGCTAAAGTATTGGTGTATAGCCAGTTTACAGCCTTTTTAAAAATCCTTTTAAAAGAGATGCAGGTTCAGAAAAGAGGTGTACTCTACTTAGACGGTGCAACAAAAAACCGTGAAGAGCTAGTTACAAGATTTCAAGAGGATCCTGAAATGCAGGTGTTCTTAATTAGTTTGAAGGCAGGAGGTGTTGGCTTAAACCTCACTGCTGCGGACTATGTATTTCTTTATGATCCTTGGTGGAATGAATCGGTAGAAAATCAAGCAATCGACAGAGCTCATCGCATTGGCAGAAAAGAAAAGGTGATTGCTAAGCGATACGTTACGGTAGAGAGCGTTGAAGAAAAAATAATGAAGCTAAAGGCTCATAAGAAAAGCCTTATCCAAGAAATCTTGGAAGATGGGTCAGAAAAGGATAAGCTCACTGAAGAAGAATGGTTAGATTTACTAACTAGTTTATAACGTTACAAGAACTACCCTCAAAGGGCAGTTCTTGTATGCTTATCCAGCAAGTCTGCTGATTAATAGCAGCAAGGATTGCATGGTTGTGGGCATGGATTGCAAGGTGCTGGGCATGGTGCTGGGCAAGGATTGCAAACAGGCGCACAATATGTGTCGCAAGGTGCTGGACATGGGTTGCAGCTCCAATCACAATTTGATGGGTAGCAATTGTTTGGTTGGCAACATCTGTTGCAGCCAGTTAGAGCAAGAGTTGCTACTGTTAATAGAGCTAGAGCTGAAAATAGTTTTGCAGTCTTTTTCATTAGAAAAACTCCTTGTAGGAAGTTGATTTTTTAAACGTTAAAGTGTCAAATGTTCATCCCACTATAGGATTGTAGACACAAACGCTACTGCGACCACACAAGTGTCTGCTATGTAACGATATTTTTATCTATAGTACAACCTCTATATAAAGAGCTATCATTTTTTTTCAAAATTCTAAAAAAAAGTTGAAAACGTTATTCTTAGAGCCTATGAGCTTTCTGAAAGTTTTGCCTTTAAAACATATTATGGAAGTGTTTTTACCGTGGTTTTCTAGGTGATTATTGTGTTTTGTTTTTTTTAGCATATTTATTTCTTTCGATCGCTCAAAATCTCTTTGGATGCTTGTTTTACAGTTTCTAAGCCATTTGGAAATCCAACTAGTTTTAAAAGACGATCTACATATTTAATTTCAGTAAGCAATTGGTCGTTTACAAATTCTAAGTAAGCAAGTTTTTTTAATAATCGTGTTTTGCGCATACATTTACCTCCTGCCCTTTGAATTTCAAGGCTTCATAGAGTATTAAGCAAATTACATGCCAATAAAGGGTATACTTTCAAAAGCAAGGAGCTCTTTTTTTACATCTAAGCCTCCTGCAGAAAAGCCACCTAGTAGTTGCTTATTCGCAAGGATTCTATGACAAGGAACAAAGAGGGGAAAGGGATTATTTTTGCATATAGATCCAACGGCGCGCTGAGCTTGCTTGCTACCGGCCATTTCTGCAAGCTCTTGGTATGAGAGAGATTGTCCAAAGGGAAGGGATTTCATCAGAGAATATACAGTTGTTGTGAAGGGGGCAAACTTTGCCGGAAAAAAGAGGTGTTGTGAAAAATGGCTTTTCTTTTGTGTTGCGTAAACAAAAAGTGAACTAAGCAATTCATCGAGCAACTCTTTTGATAGATAGGATGACTCGAATATTAATTCGAATTGATTATTAATATTAATAGATAAATCACTTCGAATAATAAGATTGTTTTCATCTGTTTTTACAAGAACAGTAATTGCGGGTTTTTTCGCAATAAAAGTGCTTTCTGTAAGACGATTCACGTTTTTCTATTGCCTTGACCGGGCGTTAAAAATTGGTAAGTAAAGGCATTTACGCGCTTATCTTCGTAGTACCACTGTTCATGCGCTTCTCCGTTGATGTATACACATGATAGCCCATGTTTTTTGCCTTCCTTCCAGTGAATTTCTTCTACAACTTGTGTGCCATTTTTAAAATGTTGTTCCAGTCCATGCTTTTGATCGTTAGCAAAATAAGCTGTTATATGGGGCTCTCCATTTTCAAATTGAGTACAGGCACCTTGCTTTTGGCCTTGAGACCATTCTTCAACAGATAGAGGCTCTCCTCCCATTAAATAGGTGCGCACTAATCCATGGATTTTGCCATTGATGTAGGGAGTAGAAGATTTTGGCTCTCCAGATGAATAAAATGTTTCTTTTCTGACAATTTGTCCGTTTGCAAAAGTGTCTCTTGAAATAAGTGTTCCGTATGCATCTCTTGCAATGCGAATACCCCTTCCTTCCTGTACAGACGACTCTTTTTCTGAAGATTTGTCAAAATAGCTTCCTGTAACTAGCTGTGTGCCTTTCCATTCTTCTACGCTGGATGGTACGCCATCTGTATACCAGGATGAGATTTTAAGAAGGCCATTTGAAAGAATATTTTCTTCGCTTTCAGGTAATCCTGAAGTAAAATATGTCGTTTTACCTATGAGCCTTCCCTGTTCATAATTTTCGCTAAATTGAGGTATGTTTGTGTGTGGATAAGTGTAGGTGGTTTTACCTTGCAGGTGGTGGTTTGTATAGCTAGATGTCACTGTTACGCCATCACTGAGTATTTTGATGACCTGTCCATTTCCGCCACGTTTTTCCCACTCCTGTTCGGATGTAGGCCCCAGGTATTTGGCAATATAAGTCTCTTTGATTACATCCCTACTAGGAGGTGCAGCTGAAAAAAGAGGGCTTGTGAGGGTTGCTGTGGATGCAAATAAAAAGAAAAAAATATTTTTCATGAAAGCTCCTTGAGGGCAGATTGCACAATATTGTTATGTCCTTTTTCTACTTCTTCAAAAGAAAGGGTTTTTTTAGGATTTCTGTAGGAAAAGCGAAAAGTTGCATTTTTTATATGAGCCCCAAGTTTTTCACTTTGATAAAGGCCTATTAATTCGAATTTTTCTAAAATAGTGCAAGAGTACTTTTCGATAAGATTTATTACATGTTGAATGGGGATGTTTTCATGAAGTGTTACTGTCCAATCCCTTTCAGAGGCAGGAAATTGCGGTAGAGGACGCATAAAGGGATCATGTCTTTTAGAGAGGAGTAGTTCATGTAAATTAATTTCTGCAAACAGGACTTTGGAGGCAATATCAAATGTTCTTAGTAGAGATGGATGAGCTTCACCAAGTATTCCAACACAAGAATTTTCTATCCATAAAGAAGCTTGTCGTTTTGGATGGAAACTACTTATTTGAGAAGGCTTAAAAGTAGGTTTTGCAAAATAAAGACTTTCTAATAAGTTTTCTACAATACCTTTTAAGTCAAAAAAATCGACATTTTGAGGGCTTGCATCAAAGTGAAAAGGTGCAACATGCCCGCTCAAAATAATTCCTGCAGAAGACACTTCTTTAAAGCTCTCTTCTTCTTTGAAATGAGTGCGTCCTATTTCAAAGCCAAAAATGTCGTGCACTTGATGGTCTATATTGTGCTTTACAACATGTAATAAGCCAGGAAGCAAGGATGTACGTAGCACGGATTGTTGCATGGAAGTGGGGTTGAGAACTGCAACAGAAAGCGCATCTGCTTGGATAAGAGCTATATCTTTTGGGCTGATAAGATCGCATGTTAAAAACTCTTGTAAGCCATGTGAGAGAAGCTTTTCACGTATTTTATTTTCGAATAGGAAGATGGGGGTATGAGGAAGTGTTGAGTTTTGATATTTGACAGAGGGCTTTGGAAGGTTGTTATAACCATAAATTCGCGCAACTTCCTCTACGATATCAATTTCAGAGTGAATGTCACCTCTATACGTGGGCACTTTAACATGGAATAGATCTTGGCTTTCATATGTGAGAATGCATTCTAGCCGCTTGAGAATGGTTTCAACTTCGCCTAAGTTAAAAGAAGATCCAAGAAGAGCATTGATGCGGCTTAATCTGCAAGTTACTGTTTTTGGTAAGAAATTTTGCTTTTTAATGTCGATGGGGTTTTGTGCAACGGATCCTCCGGCAATTTCGTGAATGAGCATAGCTGCTTTATCTAAAGAATCTAAAACTTGCCCTGGATCTGCACCTCTTTCAAAATGTCTTGATGCTTCTGTGCTTAAAAAGAGTTGTTTGCTCGTTTTTCTGATGCAAGAGGCTTGAAAAAAAGCAGACTCTAGAAGGATGTTTTGAGTGCTATCAGAGACTTCGCTATTTTTGCAGCCCATGATACCTGCTAGAGCAATGGGCTCTTTGTTATCATAGATGCATAGCATAGTGTTAGACAGTGTTCTTGTAGTACCATCTAATGTTGTTATTTCAGTGCCATTTATAGCGGTCTTTACATGAATTTGTTGACCACTGATTTTATCGTAGTCAAAGGCATGTAGAGGATGGCCATATTCGAGAAGTACATAGTTTGTAATGTCTACTACATTGTTGATAGGGCGTATGGAGCATGCTTCTAATTTTTTCTTGAGCCAATCTGGAGATGGGCCTACTTTGACATTTTGAATTAATCTACAAGCATAGCGTGGGCATGTTTCTTGATTGTCAATAGATACGCTAACAAAGTCATTAGTTGAAATAGAACTATTTTCAGCTAATTTTGTTTTTGAAACATGGTAAGGGGTTTTAGTAAGCGCTGAAAGCTCTCTTGCAACTCCTAAAATGCTTGCTGTATGGATGAGGTTGGGTGTTAAAGAAATTTCGAAGATAACATCATCAGGTGTGCGCTCAATTGCATCAACTTCCAGGCCTGCCATTGTTAAAAGCTCGCTCAAGTCTTCTGGAGAGTGTGTGATTTTAATAAATTCTTTAAGCCAAGATAGGGGAATTCTCATAATTATTTTCAATGTTAGTGAGGGTGAAATTACAGGGATTGTATAACAAGATAAGTTTGTTATCAATCAGCAAAAAAGATCATGTGATTTAATCAAATGGCCGATAATTTTTAAACTGCGAAGCTTTGCCACGAAGTGGCGGCATGTTGCTAGCCACGGGTGAAACCCATGGACAACCATTCTAAAACTATTAGAGCCACAACGTGGCGACAGGAAAAAATATGTCTCATCCCATTCATTTTTTTTATGTATCCTAAAATAAATATGTTACAAATATGTTATTGACAAGTGCTTAATAAGAACGTTATTATCTAACTGTTTTTTCGATTGAGAATTGTAATGCACGATAGTAACAAGCGTATAGTTAGACAGGCTCGTTTTTTTTTACAGGGATTGATTTTCAGTGTCGCCTTGAATGTGGGTTTAGCGCTGACTATATTTTGCTTGTTTGTTAAGGATACAGAAGATTCATTTGAGCGTAAGCCCGCAGTAGAGCAGGCAACTCTTATAGCCGATTTCCGCTCTCATGCGGATGTGATACATTCGTTTGAAAAGCTCTCTTTTGAGCAGTTAATTGCAAAACTTGATAGTAAAACATTAATTGAAGATGGGTTTACGGAAAGAGATTTAGCTCTTGGCTGTCTTGTTTCCTGTTTTCATTTTAATCTTACAAAAGCCCTTTCTAAAATGCCAGTAGATCAGCGTACTTTTTCTGTTTTAAAACAAGAGGGTAGTTCTGTTGAAATCGTTTTGTTCCCAGGTCTTTTAGATGAAGATTTTAAAGCCATTTTGCACTACGCAAGAACAGAGCAGTGGCCCCTTACAAGTAAGGGATTGTTTTTGCGTATTAAACAAACTAAGGAGCTCCCTGAGTCACTTGCAGATGCATTTTTTTTATCATCCGAATTTTGTTCTGCAGAGGCGCTTTTTAGGGCAGCAGACGCTAAAATAGACAAACATCAAATTTTAGCGATCTTGCAAGAAGGTGATTGGCAGATGCTAGAGAGTTTTGCAAAAAAGCAAAAAGAAGCGCAGGACTTAACTGTAGCGCATCAACAGCGTTTTCTCTTGGACTATGTTAGCAGGGGTTCTAAAAAAGCTACAGAATTTATGCTGCAAGCCCATGGCGCTTTTGCTGTAAAAAAATTAGACGATGCTCACGTAATTGCGATGTTGAATCTTTTAGATAATAAAACGGTGCGCTCTGAAGCCTTTGCAAAGGCATTGCTCTTGAGCCCTAGAAGCACAGCTGTTTGGAAGGTTGCAGCAGATAGGCTTTGCATATATATGGGAGAGGCTTTAATTGAGCCCTATGATCATATGAAAGCACTCACTCGTTTTATTCCTGCAGAAGTAATTCAAGAAAAGACAAAGGTTGCAAAAGCGGTTGTGAATAAATCATCGCTTCCAGCAAAGCCTTTGGCTGCAAAGTCATCTACTATTGAAAAAAAACTTCGTACGCACACAATAAAAGAGGGTGAAAGCCTTTGGACCATTGCTAAGAAGTATAAAGTGAGTGTCGAGGCACTTAAAAATGCAAACCAACTTAAAGCTGATTCCATTCGAACAGGCAAGGTTCTTACAATCCCTTAGGGGACAAAATCACAGCCGCCTTTGTTCCAAGGAAAGCATTTTGCAAGGCGTTTAAGAGTAAGCCAGAAAGCTTTTAAGATCCCATGTTTTTGAAAGGCTTCGATAGCATATTCTGAGCAACTTGGAAAGAATCTACAGCTGCATCCAATAAATGGTGAGAGAGTAATCTGGTATAAGCGAATGAGTGCAATAAAAAGTGATTTCATAAAAAGCTAGAAGATGTGTAAAAAGTCTCTGGAAAGAGCAAGTATCACTTCCATGATAATTAAAATAATAATAATCCACTCTAATGCGGAAGAGTGTTGATGATTGAGCTGACTGCCAAGCATTTCAAGAAGTTCTCTTACAATATCTAGTCGTTTGTTAAGAACATCTACTCTCGTTATAACGTCAAGGTAATTTGCAGTGGTACGGTAAAGCAGATCTAGCTCTGGATATTCCCAAAAGAACTCGGGAGTGTCTAAAACATCCCAATGTAGATTAATGGAATTCCTCTCAATAAAAAGCTCTCCAATTTTTTTAGCGATATCTTTTCTAGAAAGCGCAATAGCGCCTTTTTTTACCAGATTTTGAGTCAGGGGGCGTGTTTTTTCAATCGTTTCTCGAATCGAGTGTTCAAAGATAGCAAGTTTGACAGATTGTGCAATTCCATAAGATACAGCAAGCTTTGCAAGGGAAGATGAATCAGCAAGGGTAATTTCATCTTGATGTATTTTGAAAGTAGGGCCGTAGCCATAAGTTAGTTCATCAAACTCTCTTAAAGTAAGAGCTCCCTCTTCAAATGGCTTAAGCTCTTCTAAAACAGCATGCTCTTCTTCCTCGTTTAAGCCCCAAAACACAGTAGCACCGAAAGAAAAGTAGAAAGCATCACCACAAATCCCATCTTTTCGCTCAACGGGAACATGAACTACATCCTTGTAGATGCTTGGGTTGCTTTTTGCCTTTAGAGCAGAAAAAAGAAACTGGATAGAGTAGGCACTAGCAGTACAGTACGCCGTGCAGCGCATAAAGATGACTTTTAGTTGATTTATTCCTAAAGAAAGCCTACCATCTTCTTGATTTCTTGCCAACCTTTTGTAAAAACAATTTGTATAATTAGATCGTTTAAGTCAGCGCTTCGGATTGGTTTAATGGCCTTGTAAGATTGCTGCTGAAATAACCATTGTCTCATATTTAAGAAATAAATTAGCAATTTTCATATTTTTTAAACCATTGTTAAACATAACTGTGTGTTTCTGCAGAACCTGAGAAAGAGTTTTTCCTAATGGTTTTGATCTAGAAAAAATTAACATGTTTTCTGTGCCAGTTTGTTTTGTATATTGATTTATAGTCTTTATGCTTTGGGTAGTTTCCATCATTCTTGGGGGTAGAAATTCTACTTCATAAACATTTTGTTCATTAACTCGTACTCTTTTATTTTGAGTTATCTGAGCCATAATCGCATCAGATTCTTGTGCCAAGTGCACAACATCACGAATAGAAAATATGCTACAAGTTGAGTAATCTGATTGTCGAGCGCTTCCTGTGTGCGTATAAATTTCTAATTTTGAAGTAGAATCACTTTCTATGTATGCTTTTTTTATAATCTCTATTATTTTCAAGTCCCATTTACTAATACTAAAACCTCCCCGACAATCGAGAATAAGTATGTTAAGTATGCCTTCTCGCTTCTCCAGATAAATGGGTGTCATGTGACGTTCTTGTTCAGTGCTTAAGCGATTTCTAATAACAAAGCAGCATTTTTGTAAGTCATTATTTTTCTTAAAGTCTTCGAAAATAAGTCTTAATTGCTCTTGAAATTCTGCAAAGTGGCTAGAAAGTAGTATGTTCATATTTCCTAAAGATGCTTTGTTTCTTAATTTTGAAAAAATTAGTTGGATTCCTTCTGTTGATAATGCTGCGTATCCAAGACCATCGTCACCTTGAAGTAACATGGAATGGTTAAGTAGAAAATAGTTTTTTAAAAAGGGGTGACATTGTTTTAAATTTTTAAGAGCAAATACATAATGTTCTCTTAATGGTGATGGTCTACATAATTCTTTTTTTCTTTTGTTTAAAATGTATATAGCTAGTTCCGATGCCTGCTTTAAAGTTATTGCTTTAAAAATTGATTGTAATGATTCGGCATCTTTTAACTTTATGAATGATTCAGCAAGCCATTCCAAATTTTGAAAACTAATTTTACTTATATCAGGTAACAATGGGTATATTATCTGAGCCATTTTTCTATTGGATTGAAAAAAATGTGGAAGATTTAAAGATTTCTTATCATCATTTAAAATAGCTGTGCAAAGAGGAGCTAATGACACTGTATGTTTTGGTGCAATACTATTAAAATTATTTACCGCGGAACAAAATAATTGAATTATTTCAGCATCTTGTGTTAGGACATGTGCTCCAATATCCAATAAAGTATATCTAGATGTTTCTAAATTAATGTTATAAAAATAGCGCCGTAAGAAATCAAAGTGCTTTATAAGTAGCCAACACAACCTGCTCATCAAGGAATTAGAACGTGTTGTTAGATCATGGGTAATCCAGCAGTTATCTTTACGTGCTTCTTTGAGACCTTGTAATTTTAGCTTAACAACATCCCATTGAAAATTTTCTGCACTATTGTGAATTGCTTGTGTCATTTTGCTCCTTAAAACTATTGAGATATGGCAGAATGATAGATGGTAATTATTTAAATAGTGTTAAGACAGGCCTTATTGCATAAACCATCTTGTAGATGATTTATGCAATAAGGCCTGTCATGCTGTACAGCGCATAGGGCAATTGCTTTTAGTTGATTTATTCCTAGAGGAGGTTTACCATTAGTATCCTTTGTTATTTAAATTATTGTTAATCTTAATAAAAGAAAAATATGTGGTGTATAGAATTTGAGTCAATATAATAATTTTTGTTAATAGAAGGGAAGAGAAAATGGCGGTTGTAAACTTAGCTAAAATGACAGGGATACTTGAGAATGTGGGTGTGTTGTTTACAGAAAAGCGCCTTATTACTCCTTGGACTTTAGAAAAATGGACTTATGACCGGGTTGTTAATTTAATTACAAGTATTGCTATTGGAATTTTTACTTTAGGAATTGTGCATTTTTGTATACTACATCGTAAAAAATCAATGTGTTTTCATTTGATAGAAAAAGATGGTAAAACATTACACGTACGTACACCAAAGTATTGGAAAATATTCGCAAGTAAGTTTTCAGATGTGGATCTCTCATATAGAAAGCCAGAAGTGGATGTAACAGGGTTGATGCTTGGTGCAAGAGAGAAGCAAGAATTAACGGAACATTGTCTTTTAGAGATGAAAGATTCGATGAAGGTGTTAGAATCTTCCATTGTTGATGGGATTAATGAAGCAATAAGAAGCAATGCGTGCCCTGAAGTTCTAGAAACGGTTCAGAAATTTACAGAGAGAATTTTGGATGTTTATGAAGCCTATGTTCATCTGAAGCTTGATGAATCTTCAAAAGTCACTACTTGGCTAACCAAAGATCCTCTCTTCAGATTACTTCAAGAATTAGAAAAGAATTTTGAGGGAATGTCAAAGGAACCTGGATTTGTAGGATCGCCTCTTAGATTTTTAAACATTTGTCGTGGAAAGTATGACCATGTGTCGAAAGATCAGCTTTATCGTTTTAAGTTATTTTTGGCTTACGGATCGAAAAGATTTTTTAACGAGATTACTAAAGATTCTCGAATGATACATAAGATTAATACTAAATTAAGAGAAAGTCAAAAGAATTGGCAGTTGAATGCAGCATTGATTTCTGTATTGCAGTCGCATTCTTCTGCTGAGCCTATTTTTAAATTGGGTGTGTATGCAGAACTTAATGATACAGAGAAACTAAGGTCTTGGCGTTCTCATGAGGAAATGCAGCAAGCTCGCTTGCGAGATCTTAATCACACATATGCCAAAGCGGAAAGGATTGCAGCGAGTAAGGATTGTTCTTCTGAAGATTTAAGGAAGAGATTTCGGATTTCTTTGCATGAGGCAGAAGAAATGGCTTTTTTAGGAAGTAATTCCTCTATTGAAAAGCAAGAAATGCAAAGAAAGAGAGCGATGTTTGAAATACGAGGTGATTCGAGAGCATTATTAAGGACAAATTGCGATACATCATTTTTGGACTCTTTCTTGGATTACCAAAAAAGAAGCAGACGCTGTGATTGGTTTTCGGGTGAACATACCTTTCAAGTACATTCCAGCGCTATCCGTAATTCATCTTATTTTGCAGCAATTGATGCCCTTGGACTTTCTCAATATGCAGGGATTTCAGGTTCTACAGACCAGATTTTTACAATAGCGGGTATTGTGGGTTTGCAGTCTAAAGAGGAATTAATGGCATTAAGAACAATATTTATTCCTTGGATGGGAGGGCATAATGATCATACAGTACATGAAATTTTGATGGCTACAGTAACATTTGGTCTTGAATATACTCCTTCAGCAGACTATTACAGGCAAATTTATCCAAAATGTCAAGGGCTTACTGCGTTGATTGAAATAGCTCAGGACCGTCGTGGATACAAACTTCCTGATTATTACCTATCAAATGAACATGCAAAAGCAGTGTGGGAGGCAAAAAAAAATGCAAGAGAGGCAGAATTAAATGAAAATATTCAAGGTTTATTGTCTAGTAGTAAATTAATTTTGCAGGGACTGCGTGCTTATCGGCACATGTATTCGCTTACTGATTTATTTGGAAAAGCAAGTTGGAAAAGAGAGTTAGATTATTTAAAGTATACAGATCAGGCTATTGCAAATAGGATAAGACGAAGAACAGTGGTAGAGCCAAAAACAGAGAAAATTTTGTACAAGCTAAATCCTAAAACAGAGATGTATGAGCGCTATAAGAGGCCTTATGAGATTTTTTATAGGGGTTCTAAGAAAGTGTCTGTTTCAATTGTTCCTCCAACTGGAAAGATTGTCCCTTATGTGCCTTTTGACTGGCCTCACCTTAATAGGATAGGTCTTTTGTTTAATGGTAATGAAATACAACATAAGCTTGATAAAGTATTTAGCATGGATGCTAATGTAGATATTGAGGCAAAGTGGAAGCGAGAATATTCAATAGCAGAGGTTCAGGCGCCAGATTTTAATGAAAGGCTTGCAAGGGATTCAAGAGAGGCAGTAAGATTTAATCGGACGATGGCTCATCAAATATCTTTGGATGAGCTAAATAGTCAATTTCAGCTTTTTGGAAATGAGTTTATTCATTACAATGAAGTTCTTGCTTCAACAAATCCAGAAGCAATTGCAGGCATTTTTTGTTTTTCTCGCGGACTGCCAACAATGATTCCTGGGTCAAAAGTTAATAAGCCATCAAAGTTTCATTATGAACCACTTGAACATGAGAGTGTTGTGCAATTTACAAAAGATATTGATTATGATCGCTATATGCGACTTATGGGTGTTGCTTGTAAGTTACATGTAAAAGCTTCTTTTGGTAAAGATGTTCCTCTTTATGAAATTAATAAGATGACAAATACAGGATTAACACTCGTTTCAAGAGAGGCATTGGTAGAAGAAATTAAAAGTATACTTCAAGACGAGCATCATGAAATTGAAGGTCTTATAAGAATTATTAGACATCAAACGGACATTACAGGCACAGATAAAGCAATTAGGCAGAGCCTTCAAAAAACACTTAATAATTTTTTGGGGAGTGACTTTTAGGGTAAAGAGTTTGGTATAATAACTGTAATGTTTCGGAGCTTTTGAAAGTGAATTTGGTAAAGTAGTTAATTTATGTAATATACTAAATTTATGTATTTATGCTGGATTAATAAAATAAAAATATATAACACTTATAATCAGCATTACTAAAAATAGTATGTAAATAATGGAGAAATCATGGGCTTAGGAGTTACTCCCCTAAAAGACATAAGTATTCCAAAATGTCTAGAAAATGTTCCCTATTTTTGGAGTTTTACTAAAAAAAAGGAGCATTTAGAAAAGCTAGAGGATAATTTTGTGCTGCATTGTGACAGTGCGCCTGCTGTACAAAAAAATATAGAGCATTTAAAGCAAGTAATACTTTCTCATTATTCTCGTATAGTTCTTCAGGTCTTGAATTACATCATATTTATTTTTACAGATGCAATCACAAAACTTTTGCAAGCTAATGAACGTAGCTGTAGGGTGATGGCCGTTCATTATAAGGCTAAAAAATGGAATGTTGGACACGATGAGAAAATATATTTGTTACAAGATGGTAAAATCGATCTTGTTGCAAGTTATCATAATTTAAAGTCTTTAAAGTATAAAAATACCAGTGAAAATCTCTTAAATTTAAATAAGAGTTCTACAAATATAGATAGTGAACTTGTATCTCTGTTTTCAAAAAAGACTCGAATGCTTTTAGAAAGGGCGTTAGAGCAAGCAAAGAGTTCGTGCAGTAGAAAAGTTGAGGCTTTAAAGAAAATAATAGATTGTTCGGGCAAAAACATACTAGAACAGTTTGCAATTGTTTTTGCGCAAAAACATAATTTATATCGAGATCTAGTAGCTCTTCAAGGTATGAAAGGGTTGAGTACACAAGAGGCTGTATTAGCAGAGGCAGCAAAGCTTCATGTTAATACGGTTGAGCTTTTGCAGTTGGGTAAGAATTTGCCATTAAATGAATTGCAAGAGCGTATAAATGCAGTTATTCGAGTAATTAGAGAAGAGCGCATCGGATCTGTTGACCGTGTTTTTAGAAAGATTATTCAGAGTGAAAATTTAACTCATGCCATCTATAGTACTTCTACAAGACAGCTTTCAGATAGCACTCCTGCAGAACAGCTTGTAGACGGCATTTCTGTAGATGTTTTAACAAAGCCCGTTGATGTTACAATGATTAGTGTTGAATTTTCAGGCCTTTTAAAAGAAGGCGGTCTTGCTGAGGCAGTTGAAGGACTGATTAAAGCAGTTAAAAAGAAAAACCCAGAAAGCACTTGTCGTTTGATCTTTCCCAAATATAGTACGCTTCCAGAAAAATTTCAGCAACTATTCAAAAGAACAACGCCAGAAGTACATATGAATGGTTTGGGAGAAAAGTATGAGGTTTATCGAATTAAGGACGCTGGTATAGAATTTTTATTTATCGATCATCCTTCATTTGTTTTAACAGGTGAAAGGCCAAGCATCTACAGTGCAACAAATGATACCGACAGAGTGCGTTTTACAATTTTTACATCTTTTGCAGCTGATTTGTTAGGAGATATGCAAGAATCTGGAGAGATTAATAAAGATAGCATCATTCATTTGCACGATAGTCATGTAGTTGGTGTTCTTTTAAAGATGGTAAAGGATAATAGAGAGGCGTGGGAAAAAGGAGAAACACCGCGTATAATTTATACTTTTCATAATAATAGTAGATGCGCACAGGGTAGAATAGGTTCTGGAAGTCCTTATAATTATGATCCTGTAATTCGTGGACTGCAAGAAGCAGGTATTGCAAATGAGTCAATTAATTTATTTGTGGAGAGTACAAGGCTGGCAGATGCTGTATCGACTGTATCCCCATCTTTTGCTTTAGAAGCGCAGACATTAGCGCTTGGTGAGGGAGTTGCCTTTGCTGCAAGGGATTGTGCGAAGATAGGAAAGCTCGTAGGCATTGTTAATGGAAGTATACCAGAGCGCTGGAATCCAGAAACAGATGACCAACTAAAAAATTGGATAGATTCAGTAACACAAGAGAATGTTGATCTTACTTATGGGCCAAAGACAGAGAATATTTTAGAAAAACGCTGGCAAGCAAAGTCTTGCTTAGGTAGGTGGGTAAATAAATATTTTCCAGAAGTTGTTATGGACTTTTCAAAGCCGATTGTAACTTTTGTAGGTCGTTTTGATTCCTACCAAAAAGGCATTGATCGATTAGATGAGTCAATCGAGGCAACTCTTAAAAAGGGTGGGCAGTTTATTTGTATGGGCTCATTAGAAGACCCAGATGCTACAAAAGAATTAGATCGGCTTCAACTTAAGTATAAGAAGGGTGTGCTTTTTATACGTGATTATAAAGATCCAAATGGACGCTATCATTATCAACAAGGTAGCTTAGATGCAAATAGTGAGAATGCAGTAGCGGGTATTGGCTCTGTTGTTAGAGCTTCTTCTGATTTTATTTTAATACCTTCTCGTTTTGAGCCTTGTGGCCTTGTTCAATTTGAGGGATGGTTATTTGGCTCGTTAGCCATCGCATCAAAAACAGGTGGACTTGCAGATACTGTCATTCCTTACGATGGAAATTTAGATGAGTTTAATGGTTTTCATTTTCTTGGAAAAGAAGATCGAAAACACTCTGTTTCAAATGTCGTTGGAAGAGCACTTGATTTATGGACGAGTATTTCTGATGAGGAAAAACAAAAAATTATTTCTCGAGTTATGAATGAGGGAAGGAAATCTAGTTGGACAGAATCTCCTCATGGTCTTTCTCCAGTTGACAAGTACTTGTTGCTTTATGAATCTGCAAGAATAAATGCTGAAAATAGGACAAGTTCAGTAGAAGAACATTTCTCGTTAGATTCTTATTTTAGACTTTATAATGAATTGTGGCTTGAGGGAAAAAAGAAGGCAAGTAGAGCTGTGCAAAATGAAGAAGAATATTTAACACTCTATTACAGCAATACATTAGATAGCGAGGCGTTAGAATATTATTATTTGTCACTTCCAGTTGGAATGCGTACTCAAGTTCCAGCTCCTTATGGAAAGGGTGTAGATTATAAATTATATGAACATCAGGGAGTTATTGTTGACAAAAGTGGGAAGGCCACATTTTCTATTTATTCTCCTAGTGCAAGATCTATCCATGTACACCTTCGTAAGGAAGATGGCAGTAGGGTCGTTGTGCCTATGACAAAGGATTCTCAAAATATCTGGTCTTGTCACGTAGAAACGGGAGTATATGTTGGAATGAATTATCAATTTCATGTTGATGGTAGAGCATGTATAGATCCTGTTGGTTTATCTACAAGTGTGGTAGAGGGGGAAAGTATTCCTTATTCTGTTGTAGTAGATAGGAATGCTTATCAGTGGCAAGATCAAGCTTGGATGGATGTTCGAGTAAAGAATTTTGATAATAAGCCTATGAGTACTTATGAGTGTTATCTTCCAACTTGGAAAAGAGAAGAAGACGGTAAGCTTCCTAGTTTAAGAAAACTTACAGGTGAGCTTGTAGGGCATTGTCAAAAGAATGGATTTACACATATAGAGTTTATGGGGCTATTAGATTATCCTTGTGAGGACTCTTGGGGATATCAAGTATCAAGTTTTTTTGCTCCGGACAATAGACTCGGATCATTAGAGGATTTAAAATATTTGATAGACATCCTTCATCAGAATAATATAGGTGTTATTGTAGATTGGATTCCTGCGCACTTTGCAAAGGATTCTTGGGCTCTGAGCTTGAATAATACGCATGATTATAAGTCTTATTGGTCTTTTCTTCGTCATATAGCATTTCGTTGGGGAACACACTTTTTTAACTATTCCAAAAAACATGTAAGAAATTTTCTGATTTCTAGTGCAGCGTATTTAATAGAAGAACTACACGTCGACGCGTTAAGAGTTGATGCTATTCGTTGCATTCTTACAAGTGATAATAGAATAGGTAGATTATTTTTAGAGAGTGGAAAGGGTAGATTATTTTTACAAGATCTCAATGCTGTAATTCATAGAGAGTTTCCGGGGGTTTTGACAATTGCTGAAGATACATCTGGGAGTGATAAAACAACGCAGGCTTCTCATTTGGAGGGCCTAGGTTTTGATAGAGAATGGAATATGTGCTGGGTAAATAATATGTTAAAATATTTTTCAACTGCTCCAGATAAGCGCAAGTCTATATATAACACATTAATTCATTCAATTATGGGTGATAACACTCATAAAATGGTTTTGGCAATCTCTCATGATGAAGTGCGGAAAGGTAAGTACTCCTTATTGAATAAGGTAGATGGACTGAGTATACAAAATAAATACGCGAATGTGAGAGCTATGCTTAGCTTCATGATGTGCCTACCTGGAAGAAAGCTTATGTTTGCAGGGTCTGAATTTGGAACATCTGTTGATTGGGATACCTTGATTGGACAGCCTAAAGGATTATTAGATGGTAAGGATATAGTCGATGGTCAAAAGATTATGGCTATGGTTGCTCATTTTAATGCTTTGTATAAGAATAACCCTGCATTTTATGAAAGTGATGACAATGCGTTCAATTTAGAGTGGATAGAAAAAAACGACCCAAATAAGCAAGTGTGTGCTTATAGGCGTACATCTTCGGATGGTTCTTCATTTGCCTGTTTACATAACTTTTTAGATACAGATGTACAATATGAAGTTGAAATAGAAAGTCCTGCTGGTCTTATCGAAGTTGCAAATACAGATGATGAGAAGTTTGGTGGTACTGGTAAGCTTAATACTAATATTCAGCTTGGGGAAGTGTCGAGCGGAAGATTAAAATATCTTGTTACTATACCAGCTTTTTCATCTGTCGTAATTCAAGAACATAAGTAGAAAATATATAAATGCATGACATTTCAAATCAAAAGATAGATTATAGCAAAGTATGTCCTCAGAACTTTCAGCCAAAGCATGTTCATAGTACAACGGATGGTCTTTGTAATAGGATTAGAGAAATTATAAAAGGCGTGTTATCCATTTTAGGAAATAGTCTATTATTTCCTATTCGTTATTTTGGTGGGAAAAATTGGTCTGTACTAGGCTTAACCTGGCGACTTATAAGTGGCCAGGTGTTGAGAAGTCAAAAGTCATGGTTTAATGCCTGTTTTGATTCTAATTATAAAGTTAAGCTTCAGTCATTGATGCAGCTAGAGGGGCGTGAATACCTTAAACATCTAGCTTGTGCATGTTATAGTTATATGGGAAAAAACGAGTGGATTGAAGGCATTTTATCGGTTGTAGATGTAAGTAATTTTTCTTGTGATTTAGAAATTAAAGATAACTTTTTATTTGATAGAAAATTAGGTCTTAAGTTGGTTCTTTTAGAGTCAGAAAATAATGAAGTTTTTATAGCATTTGGAGCTTATGATGCATGTGCTGCATTACTAGAGGATAAAAAAGCTCGAAAAGAGGCTATTAATGCACAGAGCCTGGCTATTGCAGGTAATTATGTGGGGATCACTCCAGAGATTTTTAAGAAGGCTTACCAAGTTGTTGAACAGTTAAAAGGTAAATTAGAAGGTAAGGGGAAAAAGGTTGTTTTAGTAGGCCAATCTTTTGGAGGAATTCTTGCGCAATATGTTGGGTTAAAGAGCCGTGTACAGGCAGTCTGTTTTAACTCTATACCTCTTGGTGCTGGTTTACAGTGGGATTTGGGAGAGCGTGCTCTTGAAGATACTGATCATGTTATACACATATCTGCAGAGAATGATTATGTTAGTGATAATCGTGCACTAGCGCCAGTTGACTATTTTGTAAATACGATTTTAGGATTTAAGACCCCCGGAAATTTTGGAAAGCGCTACTCTATTCCTTCGGCGTATGCAGATACGTTTAGCATACACACCCATATACCAGGAAGCATGGTGCATTTTCTAGGACATGATGTGCGCTCAAAAATCCCTGCAGTCATTAATTCTTATAGAGCCTAATTAATAACCTGTGTTTTGGGTTTAAGTCGCTCAATCTTAGGGATCTTCTGGCAACTTTTCAATCATTTTCTCTCGTTTATAGTTTTTGAATATAAACCTTGCGAAAATGATTGAAAATTCATCCAGAATCTCCTCTAATTTTGATTAATTTAAACTCAAAACTCAGGTTAATAGGCTTTAAAACAAGGAGCTTCTGTTCTTCTGCCTATGCCATGCTGAATTTTGTATTTTGCAAGCTCAATAGCAGTTTCGTTCGTTGAGAGGTTTTCTTTTTCTGACGTATTATAGATACTCAGAAGAGTATCATAAATGGCATTAGTACTTTGAAGGGATTTACGAGGATTGTAAAGCCTTTCTAGCTCGCAAGAAACATTGATAAGACCACCTGAGTTGATAATAAAGTCGGGTGCATAAAGTATTCCTCTTTGGTGTAAGAGTACACCATCTTCATGAGTTAAAAGCTGATTATTGGCAGCTCCTGCTATGGCTTCACATTGTAGAAGAGGTATGCTTTTTGCATTTAGAATGCCGCCAAGTGCGCAAGGGCAAAAAATATCGCATTTAACCTGGGTAATGGCGTCTGGTGAGACGACTTCAGCATTATAGAGGCGACCAAGAGCTTCTGCTTTTACTAAATCAATATCGCTTAGAATGAGGTTTGCTCCTTGCCAAAAGAGAAGGTCTGCAACTTTTGCTCCGACACTTCCAAGACCTTGGATGACAATTGTGCGACCTTGTAGGTTGATAGATCCCCATAATTTTTTTGCAGTAGCTTGTATTCCTATGAATACACCCCATGCAGTAAATGGACTTGGATCGCCGCTGCTTGTGCTTAATGGAAGTCCCACAACATAAGGCGTTTTTTTGCGAATTTCGAGCATATCTTCTTTTGTAGAGCCAACATCTTCTGCACAGATGTACTGTCCTCCAAGGGCGTGCACTGCTTCGCCAAATGCCATCAATAGGTCTGCATTTTTATCTTTGGAAGGGTTTGCGATAATGACGCTTTTTCCACCGCCAAATCCTGTTCCTGCAAGCGCTGATTTATAGGTCATACCCTCAGATAGGCGAAGTACATCCGTAAGAGCGTCGTTTCTATTGGCGTAAGGATAAATGCGGGTACCTCCAAGAGTTGGCCCCATGGACGTATTATGTAATGCAATGAAAGCGTGTAGGCCTGCTGGTCTATTAATTACTTCGATAACTTTTTCAAAATCAGCTAAAGGAATTTCGTTTAATTCTAGTACCATATAACAAGCCTTTTGTATTAAATTTTATAAGGTTGAAACTGATTATAAACTAATCAATATTATAAATCTATTAAGATTTTTCTTGCATTGTCTTGAAATTTTTGTAAATTTGAGGAAAACTATTTTGATAATCCCGTCTTGCAAGTTCAATCACTTCGTGAGCTTCTTCTTTTCCATAAATTTTTATAACTTCTAATGTGGATGGAGCTGTGGAGCCTGGGTGTTCTTTATAGGTTAAGAAGTAATGGTGTAGGCGGTCAATGAGATGCGTTGGACATTCGGAGATATCTTGTATATTTCCATACACAAGATCGCCTTTAAGGACAGCAATGATCTTGTCATCAGCATCTCCCTTGTCTATAGTGCGAAAACCGCCAATGGGTATTGCTTGAAGAAGGATGTCACCCCTTAATATCGGTTTTTCTGAAAGAACACAGACATCGAGAGGATCATCATCTCCAACAATGGTTGTGATGCCAGCTTTTTTTGCACAGTACTCTCCAGAAAGTTTACCGCAAAAAGTTTGAGGGATAAGACCATAGAGCGCAGGGCAGTAGTTGGAATATTTTTGAGGTCTATCCACCTTTAACAAACCACTAACTTTATCAAGTTCATATTTTACAGTGTCAGAGGGTACGATTTCAATATAACAAGAGACTACCTTAGGGGCTTCTTCTCCGATATCAATGCCATGCCAGGGGTGTGCTTTGTAAAGAGAATTCATGATGTGAGGTTGTTCTTTTTGCACGGGTTAAGTGTTCCTTATTGTTTGCGAGTTTTAAGATTTGAAAGGAGCAAGTAAAATACATGAGTTATGTCCACCAAAGCCAAAAGAGTTGGAAAGGGCAACTTCTATTTTATGAGGTTTGGCGCAGTTTGCAACAGGGTCAAGATCACCCAGGGCTGGATCTGGATTGTCTAGATTAATTGTTGGGTGTAACATGTTGGTATTGATAGCTTTAATGGTTGCGATGGCTTCTATGCTACTTGCAGATCCTAGGCAGTGACCAATCATCGATTTTGTTGCATTCATTTTAATTTTTGAAGTGTGTGATCCAAAAACTTTTTTTATTGCTGTAACTTCTGTGATATCACCTACAATGGTAGATGTTGCATGAGCATTGATATAGTTTACAGCTTCTTTTGAGATATTTGCTTTTCGAAGAGCTTGCTCGATACACAGACTTACACCTAGGCCATCTGGTCTTGGATCCGTCATGTGGTAGGCATCACACGTGGTGTTTCCTCCGAGGTATTCTGCATAAATGGTTGCGTTTCTTGCTAGTGCGTGTTCTAAGCTTTCAAGAATAAGAACGCCAGAGCCCTCTCCGATAACAAATCCATCGCGGTCCTTATCCCAAGGCCTTGAAGCTTTTGTTGGCTCATCATTTCGCTCTGATAGTGCTTTGCAGGCGACAAAGCCAGAAACACCGATGGGGCAAAGGGGGGCTTCAGAGCCGCCACAAATCATTAAATCGGCATCTCCTTGCATGATATGGTTTGCAGCAGCAATAATAGAATAGTTTGATGTTGCACAAGCTGTTGAAATAGAATAGTTTGGCCCCATAAAGCCGAGCTCAATTCCAAGGAGTGCGCCTCCCATATTTGTAATGATATAAGGAACAAAAAAAGGTGTTAGGCGTCTGCACCCCTTTTCTTCGATCGTTTTTACACCATCTGCAAATGTGCTCATTCCTCCCATTCCCGATCCAATAATTACACCGCAGCGCTCTTTATTGAGCTTGTCTAAGGACTCTTTTGCAAAGCCTGCGTGTTCTAGGGCTCTTTTTCCTGCAACAATAGCGTAGCGAATAAAGGGGTCTACCCTTCGAGCTTGTTTCTTATCGAGGTAATTTTCTGTATCAAAGTTTTTAACGCTTCCTGCAAACCGGGTAGGATATTCGGCGCAAGGGAATTCTTCTATAGGAACGATTCCACTAGTACCTGCAAGTAGCTTATCATAGAAAACGTCAACGTCCGAACCAAAACAAGAAACTAGGCCCATTCCTGTTACGACAACTCGTTTTTTGTTACTATTCATGCTCATTTCCTTTTATTTGCTTGTGTTGCCAGTTTGTATTGCTACGTCCACAATTTTTCCATCACGCCACAACTCTTCAAGACCATAGAGATCTCTTATTCCTGGCATAAATAGATGAACTATAATATTGAAATCATCAATTACAATCCAGTCCCCTGAATTTTTTCCCTCTACGTGAGTGGGGGCAGCTCCCAGATTTTTTAGCGTGTCAACTACTGAAGAGGCAATAGCTTGAACATGCCGATCAGCAGAGCCTTCTGCAATGACAAAATAATCTGTAAGAGTTGATACGTCTCTAACATCTATAACAAGAATATTAAATCCTTTTTTGTCAAAAATAGTTTGAGCTACTGAATTAAGAATAAATTGAGGATCAAGATTCATGTTCGATTGAGTATAATTGGTTTTTATAAATGTAGTCCAGCACTTTTGCTGGAACTAAGTGAGCACAATATTGAAAGTTTTTAAGTCTTTTACGAATGAAGCTTGCGCTAATTTCCATGATTGAAGAGGGAGTAATGCCTTTTTTAATGGCTCTTTGTAGGGCGGGTGTTCCAGAGAAGCTAGGCGCAGAGAGGATTCGATTGCCAATAAGAAGAGGTGCAAGCTCTATAAGCTCATCAATTTCTTTCCAAAGATGGAGTGAAGAGAGAGCGTCATTTCCAATCATTAAGAAGAATTTTTTGTTGGATCCCAAATAATGTTTATGGAAAGAGCGAACTGTATCGATGGTGTAAGATGGTCCTTCTCTTAGAATTTCGATATCAGTCACAGAAAATCCAGGAATAGTTTCAATTGCAAGAGCTACCATGTTTAAGCGATGTGTTGCACTTTCAGTAGTGTGGGATAGTTTAAAAGGAGAAGAGTAAGCAGGACAAAACCACACTTCGTCAAGATGATGGTATTCTTTTAGTTGAATAGCTAAGTTGATGTGACCAAAGTGAATAGGATCAAAAGATCCTCCATAAATACCAATATTCATATTATAAATAACATCTCTCTATATTTGGGAAGCGGCCATTTTTTATCATCAACAATTTGCTCTAGTAAATCTACTTTTTTTCGCAAGAGTTCACTGCTTGGTATAAGTTTACTGATAATGAAATTCAAATCATTTTCTTTGTTATGAAAGTAAGAGATAAGTAGATTTGCATTTTCTATGGCATCATCGATAGCAAGAAGTAGCTCCTTAAGTCTTTGGGTTTGCAAAGAAGAGGATAGACCCAAATCTTTTAATGAGAGCAAAGATTTTGCAAACATTTTTTGATAGTTTAAGCAAGCTGGAAGGATTTGTGTATTAAAAAGTTCTAACATTAGGCGCGTTTGAATATTGAGAGCATTTATATAGGTATCTTTTAAGATAGAGTATCTACTTAGAAGCTCGTTCTTGCTGAAAATATCTTTAAAAAGGAGGTGGGTTTTTTGATGATGGAAAATTTCAAAGGCTGAAAGGGCATTTTTGTGACAAGCAAGTCCTCGCCTTTTGGCCTCTTCTTGCCAGAGTAAAGAGTAATTGTCACCGGAGAAACGCACTCGTTTGGAATTTTTTAGATAAGATTGAATAATGGGTATGACATATTTTGAAAGCTCATTGTGGGCTTGTTTTTCCTGCGTCAATGAACAGGTTATTTTATCCAGAATTTCATTTAGACTCTCAGCTACGATAGCATTTAAGGTTGTAATTGCAAGTGAAGGATTTGCAGATGCACCAACGGCTCGAAATTCAAATTTATTGCCAGTAAAAGCGAAAGGAGATGTCCTATTCCTATCTGCATGGTCTTTTGAAAGCGTTGGTATTCCAGAGATGTCTATGTTGAATTGAGCTTTTTTACTGGATGTATGAGTGCCCTCTTTTTCTATATTATCAAGAAAAGCTTCCATAGCAGATCCTAGATAAACAGAGATAATAGCAGGTGGCGCTTCATGCCCTCCTAAACGAGAATCATTTCCAAGAGAGCCAATGGATGCTCTTAAAAGCTCTGCATGTTTGTCTACAGCATGAAGTACGGCTGTAACTAGAATAAGAAATGTTAAATTGTTTTCAGGAGTTTCTGTTGGATCAAGGAGATTAATTCCTGTATCGGTAGATAATGACCAATTGCAATGTTTTCCAGAGCCATTAATTTTTGCAAAAGGCTTTTCATGCAGTAAGACAGAAAGATCGTGCTTTTCTGCAACTTGGCGCATGAGCTCCATAAGAAGCAGGTTGTGATCGATTGCAAGAGATGTTTTTTCAAAAATGGGTGCTATCTCATGTTGTGCTGGAGCTACTTCATTGTGCCTTGTTCTTACTGGAATACCAAGTTCTAATGCGCGCTCTTCGAACTCTTGCATGTAGAGCATAACGCGCTCTTTGATGGCTCCAAAATAGTGATCTTGTAGTTCTTGTGCCTTTGCAGGGGATGCTCCAAATACTGTGCGTCCAAGAAGTACAAGGTCAGCGCGCAGGTCCCTTAAAGATTTATCAATGATAAAGTATTCTTGTTCGATGCCAAGAGTGGAAAATACAGAGGAGGCTTTTACGTTTATAAGATTTAGCAGGCGTAAAACTGCACAAGAGAGTTTTTTGTCGGAGCGAAGAAGAGGAATTTTACTATCTAGAGCATGTTCTGTCCAAGAATAGAAGATAGAGGGTATGGTAAGTGTTAGGCTATTGCCAAGTTTCCACAAAAATACAGGAGATGATGGAGACCATGCAGTATAACCTCTTGCCTCATGAGTATTTCTTAGCCCCCCAGATGGAAATGAAGAAGCATCAGGCTCTCCTTGGATGAGTTCTTTTCCAGAAAAATTTTCAATAATCGTATCGCTTGTTTCTAAGTTAATAAAGGCATCATGTTTTTCTGCTGACATGCCTGTTAGTGGCTGAAACCAATGTGTAAAGTGGGTTGCGCCAAAGCTAATGGCCCACTCTTTCATGGCATGTGCAATTGTATCAAGATAAGTACTATTTATGTTTTCGCTGCCATTTGCGGCACTTACTATGTTGTCATAGATATGTTTTGGAAGCATTTGTTTCATGACAGCATGGGAAAAAACATGGTTTGCAAATTGTGTAGAGGGTGTTTTTTTAATAGGGTTCATTTTCAAGAATCTCCCAGTTGTGTGTACTGCACAGTAGGCGCAGCTCTTTAGTTGGGTTAACGCCTACCCTAATTCCGGCCGTTTGTAAAAAGGGCAGGTCGTCTTCGCTATCAGAGTAGGCTGTAGTATTAGCCTGAGAAATATTTAATGTTTGCATGGTACAAGATAGCTGTTTTGCCTTCTCTTGTCCATTCATCAAAAGGGAAATAGATTGAAAGTTGCCTGTTTTATCCGTTTCATAATATGTTCCTTTCCAGTTTGTAATACTCAGTGCTTCTGCAATGGGTTTTACTAAAAATTCTGGAGAAGAAGAGAGTAGAAGGATGTAGTGACCTCGATTTTTTGCTTGGAGCAAGCGCCTCATAGCAGGCTCATAGATCATTGAAGAGATACTTTTAGTGACAAATTGCATTGCCATTTCTTCAAAAATAGTCTCCTTGCGTCCTTTAAAGAGGTGATTAAAGGCTTTAGTATGAAGGCTGTCCAAAGGGGTATGTAATATTTTATAGCTGAGGCAGATGTAGAGAGCATAAATTTGGTCGATTAGAGAAAACAAACCTTGTTTATAAAGAAAACGGCTAAATGATAAGCTGCTGTTACAGTTTAACAGAGTTTTATCTAAGTCAAATGCACTAATGTAGTTATGCTGAAACGCATTGAAAATTTGATTTTTGGCCATGTGAAAGCCCTTACTGTTCAACGATCATAAGCAACTCCATATAATTATGAAGCTGCTTATGATTGTTGAAGATTAGGGCTTTTACATCTGCCAAAAATCAAATTTTCAATGCGTTTTGGTATATACACAGCTAGCTCAAGATTTAGCTTTTTGAGAAAATGCCTTAATTTTAAGTTCTATTTCTTTAATGATGGCATCGATCTTCTCGAGTTGCACTCTCTCCTCTTGAATTGCTTCATGAAACAAAAGAGCTTTTTCAAAGCTTAGAGAAGAGCTGCCACTTGCTTTTCTATTGGCTTCAAGTTGGCTTTTTAGCTCTTTTCTTTGTTCTTTTCTCTCATTTAAGGCGGATTTTAGCTGGTCCAGGGCATGAAGATCATCTGATGAGAGCGCAAGCAAAGCTTTTTCCATCTTATCATGGATGATATCCTTTAAATGCTTCAAAGCTTTTTCTAGAAGCTGCTTTTCACTCTTTAAACAGGATAGAACGTGTATTTCTTCTAAAAGAGCATCTCTTGATGAAGTAAGGAAGGCGGCATCGTGGTGTGCTGCAGAATCGATGAGTTCTTGTACTCGACTTTTTAAGGAGATGACTTTTTGAGCTTTTTCTTCGATGAGTGCGCGCTCTTTGTTGATACGCTCTTGCTCTTGTTGCTTAAGCTCGTCTAGTATGGGCTTGCTCGCAAGGTTTATAGCCTCATGAAGAGCTTGTTTTTCCTCTCTTCCTAGTTCTAATGTGTGCATGAACTCATAAATTTCATCGCTTTTTGCATGTAAATCGGAGGCCGTTATCTCGCCATTTTGGATCTTTTCTTGGAAGAGCTGTATTTGTGCCAAAACAAGTTCTTTATTGCTTTGAAAGATGGCACGTTTTTCTACTTGCTCTTTCTTTTTTTCCTTTTCAAGAAGTTTAATTGAGTCCCAACATTTACTTAACTCATTGCGCGTAGTAGTAAAAGAGTATGTATTTAAGGTAAGTATTTTAGCAATTGCTTGTAGAGCCTTAATTTCATCTCTTATAAAGAAAAGAGGGCCCTGAATGCTATCTTCTCCAAAGTAATTGGCAACGAAGGCATGTGTATCGTGTAAGAAGAGGTCGCTAAGTTTTTTGATGAGGTCCTTTCTTTTTGGAAAGATCTTGTCCCCAAGGGATGAGAGCGCTTGAAAAAACTTATTTTTTTGACGGATGCGCATCTCCGTTTTGATCAGTTCTTTTCGTAAAGAGTTGATTTTTGATGCATAGGTATTTAGAAAATTGAGCTCTTTTTGAAGATCAACATATAGCTTGAAGTTTCTATGAAGGGATTTGGGCTTAAAGGAAAATGTAGGTTCTGCAAGCTTTGCAAGAAGTTCTGAAAAATGATCCAAATCGTTTTCCATTGCTTGAATGGCAATTTCAATCTGTTCAGCAGCAAATAACGCTTGCTCGTCTAATACCTCTTTAAGCTTTTGAAACTCTTGGCAGAGCTCCCTATATTCTTTCCAAAGCTCTGAGCGCAATTGAGGATTTAGACCCTCTTTAAAAAGGGCAGTACATTGACTGCGAGCCTCCCAAAACCCCTTGAAATAGGGAGCACCTTCCTGGGCTAGAGTTTTTTTCATGTAGGCAATACAGGCTTGAATCTTTTCTTCGGCACTCGTTAATGTACTAAGTTGCTTTAGAAAGTTTGCAACGGATAGAGGATCACCAGAGGGCTTATCCAATTCTTCTTGTTGATTTGCTGTGATTATTGGATGTTTTTCTAACGCTTGCTCATCTTCTGTATCCTGCTGAAAAGAGGATTCAAAAGAATCATGAGAAAGAGTTTGAGTGCTTAGAAATTCAGAGTCATTGTGTGTATTTTCTATTAGATCTTCGTTCATAGTCTTTACATATCGTCCAAAAAAACATTAATGTGACAGATCATACAGAAGATCGCAAACTAGATCAAGACAATATGTGCACAAATGGCTTGAAGAATGAATGAGATCTTAAAAATTATCAGCATCATAAGGCTAGGAATAAGCATTTAGTGCCGTAAAATAATCTTGAGCATCTTGATCTGAATCAAATTCTCTGATTAGGTCCTTTCTAAGCCAATTTTTTACTTTAATTTTTTTGTTTATGGATTTAGTGATTAAATAAAAAACTAGTGTTTGTTCCCCATAAGTTAGATATATATTTTCTTCTTTTTGTTGAAAAGAATCAACTTCGATAAATCTATCTTGAAAGCTAACTTTATCAAACCATCTAGCAAAAGAGCTATTTTCACTTTTAAGAAGTTGAATACCTTGTGAAAAAGTTATAAAAGAATCATCAGTGCTATCGATAACGCAATAAGCTTTATCGGAAGTAAAAATGGGGGTCATCATGGATTTACCTTTTATTCTGGGCTTTTTCTATCAAAAATTTTTAAATCTACTCGATCTGTATTTAAAATAAAATCTTCCAATGGCTTGTCGTTGATTTGTTTAATTCCATGTATTTTGAGTAAAGTTATCATGCCATCTCTCATTCGTTCGGGTACCAGAATCGATTTAAGGTATTTAGAAGATAAGCTTTTTTCGAACATAACTTCATTTCCCTGGCTAAACATATCTGTAGACTCAATTTTTTGAGCAAGTTGTGGTAATGGTATTCTGTGCATGATTAAATCTAAACCTTTTACATTTGTTAAAGTCTTAAAGCCATGAATTATAAATTTTTTCTCTTGAAAATTTGGGTTTCGCATGCCTCCACAGTCAAAGGGGTATGCATAAGGCATTCTTTCGGCGGCTTGAACATCGAATAATAGGAAAATAGCCGAAGTGGAATATGAAAACTGTCTAAGATTTAAAGTATTTAGGTGTTTTTTAGTTAAAAGTCTTGTAAAAGCTTGATTAGCAGAGCCATGATGCATATTAAAAGTAGGACAAGTTCCTAGTCCTATAATTCCTTGTTGAGATCGTTCTATAGTGGAAAGTAGGCCCATTTTTAAGATATTTATAATGATTTCGGCAGCTGTTTGCGCATTAGGTGCAATAATATTGGAAAGAAAGCCTCTTCCTCCAGCCTCCCATAGCTCTTTGGCGCATTCTGGTTGAACATATTCAAAATAACTATTTCCGACTTGTTTTAAAGATTTCTGTGTTAAATCATTGTCTATTATAGCCTTTTCTGCATCTGATAAAGATTCATAAATATCTTCTAAGGATTTATTAGGCTGTTCGACAAAAATTTTATTGGGGAATCTAAACTTTAGGGCCTTATAAAAAAACTCTTTTTCAATATCACGTGGTCTCGAAGAACACAAAATAAGAGGCATGCCTATTTGACACAAGAACTCTTGGATGAGATCGGGGCTACTGCCTACGGGAGACTTGAGAATAGCAAGATTGTAACAGTTCCAGTTATTCTGATCCGTACCAATTTCTAGAGAAAAGCCATTCTTTTCAATTATGATAGATGGAGAAGCTTCCATCAAAGTGTCAATTAAGAATACACCATCATTTTTCATTTTATGAAATTTCATGTTGGATTCTCTTATAGTCAGACCGCTAATAGAACAATATTTTAGTCTTTGGATGACTGATTCAAATTGTCCTCTTGAGTGATTTCGAAATTCAAATGAAGTTTCTATAAAACTTTGATTGTTATTATAATCCATTCTTTGTAAGCGAATTTGTCGCCTTCTAATTATGTCACTACTTGTATGTAAGAAAACAGTTGTATTAAGCATTGTTGATTTTAAGGTTTTATAAATTCTTGATTCTTTGGAAAGTAACACCATTTGAGAGCATTCAAGTAAAATTTCAGAAAGCTCTTGGTCTAGTTTATTAAAAGCGCAGTAGTTTATGATTTTTTCATAAACACAAGCTAAGTCTGTGAATTCTAATTCATCTAGCGTAGAGGTATCTAATAAAGCAGTTTGTTTTCTTATTTTATGAATTTTATCAAGAGACAAAGTTGTGTAGTCAAATTGTATGCTATCATTGTGGATTATATCACTTATTAATGGATTTGTAAAAAAAGCTATTGATCCTTGAGGTTTTTCAGATTGGTTTTTCTGAATTTGTTTCTTGTACTTTTTTATAATCTCATCTCTCAGCAAAGAATGAGGGAAGCACTCTAGTTCTTCTATGCTTTTTTGTAAACATTGTGTGGCTATAGTTCTTCCATGAAATCGTATTCGGTCTGCATATTCCATTAATTTAGAGCTGTTATAATTTACATGAAGGCATGACAAAACATAATTTAAATTAGGATAAGCATCAAAAGTGATTTTTTTAAGAATTTCTTGATAATAATTCCTAGATGGATCCGAAGCCATTTCTCTAAAACTTTTTTGGTGTGTCTCAAAGACAATTTGATTCTTTTCTTTGAGTAAAATTCTTAATTCTTCAAGAAAATCTCCATATTTTAATCCATCTTTTAACACAAAGTTCTCATCACCTTGAGATATTTGTTTTAGCTCTTTAAAAATATCTAAAAACTCTAAAGATCTTTCAAAGGCAAACATATTTTGAGAGGGCGTTGTGAGCATTATTCTTGTAAAATCAGCACTATCTGCATTTTGAACAATTCTTGCTATAAGGGATTTGGGATGCGCTTTGTTTAAAGGATCATTATCTTTTTCCGCGATAGCATTTTTAGCGTCATTTATAATTGTCTCATCATGTATGTTCAATTCTCTTAAAACATTGACAGTATTTTCTGCTGAAATATCATCGTAGACATCTGTTCCTTCACTAGATCTACCAGAGTCGTGACAAGTTGTAACAACTTCAGCAACCAAGAGGGTTTTTTCGCTCAAAAAAACCTGGGGATGATATTTTTGATAAAGATAGCCAAATACTGCAGCCCAAAGAGTAGTTCTTACAGCATGGTCACAGCCATGTCCACCTCGAGGATCATTGGGTAGAAACACACTTTGGCCGTGTTGTGTAAAAAAATACTCTTCTAATTTTTTATCAGAGATGGAGTTTACAGATTCATGGATTTGGTTGTGCGCACGACCAAAATGATTGTTAAGTATAATTTTTTGTTCTTTAGTTAAATCTAAAAGCTTAATGACATCTAGCATTCCTTTCTTACTAAGCTTGCTTTTTTGTATTTCTGTGAGATGGAGTTCTGGAATAACAGGAACAAAAACTTCCTCTTTTGGAGGTAGAGGCTTTCTATAAAATGGTACTAATATTTTTGTTTGTATTGTTTTAGAAAAATTTGATCTTCTTAAATCTCCAATTTCAACTTCGGCAGGAGAGAATTGAAATAAATTCTTTACAATACTCATAATTTTTTCATGGGTCTTGAAAAAATGAGAAGTTGGGATGTGTAGCGAAATTTTTGTAAACCGTTGTATTAGTTTAATAGCACCAACAACTAATGGAGCTATTCCCACTGTAGCAATGCTTATAAAGATGGTGGCTGTAAGAGATAAGATTTTTTGATGAGTTTGTGGCCAATTAAAAGGAGTAAAAAAATAATTGTCAAAAAAGTGTATAATCTGTTCGCTAGAAATTTTCATAATTCACCACAAATATCATGTCGCCTAATTATATATAATATTTGTTAATGGGTCAATACACAAAGCCAGCACACAGCAATTAGGAGCGGGATGTTTTACGAAAGAAAATAGGAAATTATAAGAAAATTCTTCTCATAGAAATGACATGTTAACGTAAAATGCAAAAAATTATTATGTATATTTTGTGATAGCGTTTTCAACGAGTACGTT
>JARLHF010000048.1 GCA_031292375.1 Chlamydiales bacterium | reverse complement strand
GTTAAAATTGTCTTTTTTGACATCTTTATCGTTAAATTTTTCAACCATATGTTCACATATGCTTGAAAAATTTATCAATAAATCTACTCAAAAAATTTCAATTTTTCTAAGCAAAGCTAATTATGCAAGAAGTCTAATATTTAATTGATAGCGGGTGTGACGCAATTCGCCCGATTTTATTAAAGCACCTTTTTGAACTAAATCTGTCAAATCACGTGTAGCTGTAGTGTAGATCTAGAGCTTTTTGTAATAGCAATATAGTTTTCTGCACTTAAGCCCCCCTTAAAACCACTTGGGCCCTCTGCAAACATTCTTAACAGAACTTTTTCTTGGCGTGGATTAATTTTTCCAGAAAGCTTTGTAAGCATTTTTGACTTATTAATTAAAAAATAAAGCAGATTTAAAGATTCATAGACACTACAGAGAAGCTCTGCCATCCTTGATTCTTTATCCGATTCCTTTAAAGTCGTACATAATCCAAAGTGCCGTTTAATCGATGATTGCAAACTTTCTCTATCAAGAAGTTCCCCTTCAATCTTTGAACTTTCTAGGCCTTCTGAACTGAGGATCTCAACAATAAACTGATTGTATTCTTGCTCGCTTATGTTTTTCAAAAATGCAGCAGAAGTTCCTACACTCAAAAGAAATTGTCTTTCCCTCTGAGCTATTTGATTAAAATCACAGCTAAATTTTGGCCAACCAGGCAACTTCCAATTCCAAGGCATGAGTAATAGAACCCCTCTCTATAACTCAAATTTATACATAAACATGAGTTATAGAGCAAGATTCTATAACTCATGCTCTCGTAATTTACTCATCGAACTTCAAAGATACGAAGCGCACATAGGGTCCTTGCTTTACAAGTAAAAGAACTCTATGGTTTGGATAGGACTCCTTCATAGCTTTTTCAAACTCTCCAACAGAAGCAACCTCTTTTCGATCTACCGAAATAATTAAAGAGCCAGCCTTAATCCCCGCAAGTTCTGCTAAAGAACCTGGAATTACTTTTGTAACAACTACGCCCTTTTCAGCAGTATATCCTAAACGAGAAGATAGGTCAGAAGTGAGCTCTTCAACGCTAAATCCAAGCTTTGATGTAATTTCTTTGGAAGCAAGCTTTTCAGCTTCGGGGTAAGATCCAATTGTAATGGTTATAAACTCCTCTTTACCATCACGAATGATTTTTAGCTTGAGCTTGGTTCCAGGCGCCATCATAGAAACACTATTTCTAAAAGCACTTATGTTATCAACAGGGTTATCATTAAAAGCTACGATGATATCACCTTGCTTTAAGCCAGCTTTCTCTGCAGGAGAATCCTTAACAACTTCAGCTGCAAGCGCACCTTGTGGCTTTGCAAGCTTAAACGATGCCGCCAAATTTTCATCCACTGGCTGCATAGAGACGCCCAAATACCCTCGAACCACTTCTCCTGTTTTAATTAATTGATCCATAATGCGCTGCGCCATACTACTTGGCACCGCAAAGCCAATACCCATGGAGCCTCCGTTACTAGAACCACTTACAATTGCTGTATTAATACCAATAACATTTCCATCCGCATCAATGAGGGGCCCTCCAGAATTACCTGGATTAATTGCAGCATCTGTCTGTATAAAATCTTCAAAGTCTGTCAAATGAAGATCATTTCTTCCCTTAGCGCTCACAACACCCAGTGTAACAGTTGCATCTAATCCGAATGGATTACCAATTGCCATCACAATTTCGCCAATATCTACTTGGTCTGAGTCTCCAAGTGTAAGAAAAGGATAGGAATCCCCTTCAATCCTAATCACTGCAAGATCACTTTTGGGGTCATTACCAATCAGCTTGGCCTCTACTTTTTTACCACCATATAAAGTTACGCTAATCTTTTCAGCATCCTCTACAACATGATTATTTGTTAAAATATAACCATCTTTACTTACCAAAAAACCAGAACCTCTTACAATATCTGGACTAGACTTTTTAGGACGCATGTGAGGCGATGGCATTCCAAAAAACTTATTAAAAAAATCATCCCTAAAAAGATCTATCTCCCCCTCACCTCTTCCTTTACTACTAGAAGGCATCTCTGATTCAATAAAAACCACAGCAGACACGCTCTGCTTTGCAATTTTACTGATAGCTTTAGATGTTTCCTTCAAATAATTAATGGGAGGCAGAGACTCTGCAATACAAAGAGAGGGTGTTACAAAGCTAAGACATGAACAAATCGTTATAAGTATAGACAAATTCTTTTTCATAAAACACTCCATGTTATTTGAGTTTTAACAATTCTGATCCTGTAATCATAAAAAGGGAATCGGGGATATTTTCTCTTAAAGGCGCAATCTCGTCAATAGAGGGAAAAACTCCATTCATGTTAAGAAAGGTCGTGTAGTTAATACCAGATAATGGGCCTGGATGAAGTACTTGTTCCGTTGCATTACAAGGGATAAGATAGGTTTTTCGAAGATGTTTATGCCAAAAACGTGAACCTGTAGGCACGCTTACAAGGACTTTATGAGGGTATTTTGACAAATCAAGAGGCTCTCTTACAATTCTTTTTTGATTCAGTGTCTGTTCTTCTTTAATAGGAGGCTCTAAAATAAGGTAAGAGCCTAATTTAGTCATTACATCTAACACTTCCTGGTAGGGCTCTTCAAAATGATGAATAATACTCAGGCCTAGCACAACATCAAAGTGTTCTACTTCTGCAAGCATTTTTAAATCATGAAGTGCAAGCTTGCGTTTAAGCAAAATGGCTTTTCCATTGCGATTCAATTTGCATAATTTGAGAAGGGCCTGAGCGATATGCTCTACTCCCTCAACCATCACAAAACAGCCTTGAAACTCCTCTGCCAAGCGCAAAGAAAAATAACCCATATTTGCTCCTATATCGAGCACTTTTACAGGGCGCTTAAACTTTTTAAAAAATTTGCGAATTGCAAAATAGCGAAATTCACATTCGCGACCACCATAAAAAATAGGCTTTCCATCCACCCAAACATCTTGATAAAAAACTTCTCCCTCTCTTGTCTGACAGCCCATTATACCCCTTGTATACTATCTACAAAATGTTTAAATTCTATATTATCTCTAATCAGATCAAACTCGCTATTTTTTAAAATCTTATCAATATCCACAACACCCTCGCTCAAAGCACATTCAAGCCATCCAACTGCCGGCTCTGACATTTTTAATGCAGCATAAGCTTTTGCTGTAATAAGTGCTGTATCACCCGTTGGCTGCAATTGAAACGCTTCTTCTGCAAGTTCTACAGTTTTTTGATAATTGTCATATTCAAAAGCAAGCGCATGAAAACGTGGCAAAACCTCTGCTGACACTGAGGGAAGAGAGCAAAGACATTGATAAGCTAGAGCTTTTTTTTCAGGGTCATTTGCTGACTCTTCAAGAAGAATTAATGCAGAAGTCTCTGTTGCTATATTGTAAATAACCCCACTACTAGAAAGTTTTCTAACCTTTTGAAAATCCTCAAAAGCTTCTCTTTTCATGCCTAAAAGCAATTTTTTTTCAGCATCTTCAAATAGCCTCTGTAAATCAGCATTTTGATCTTGCACACTCATTAATTTACTGTCCTTAAAAGATCTATAACTCATAAAAGCTAGCATAAAAAACAAAATACCTACAAAAATCTGTCCCTCTACTAAAAACAAAAAAGTAAGTCCCGTTGCTAAAAAAAGACTAATTAAATGCGTTATCTTAATTGCTTTAAAACCAATGATTTTTTCCAAAACAATTCTAAGAAGTTGCCCTCCATCTAGAGGTAGTACTGGTATCAAATTAAGGCATGTCCATAAAAAATTAATGATCGTCAAAATGTTGACAGAAAAAAATAAAAGACTTTGTTTATCACCAATATGGGGTAAAAGAAAATATCCAAGTAAAAAAAGCAAAAAACCAGCCAAGGGGCCACAAAGCACTACCAAAAACTCTTCCCAAAGCTTTAATTTACGCCCTTCCCTATACGTCATCCCTCCAAATGCAAAAAGCTCTATATGAACAGACTGTTGAAATAACTTAGCTGTTAAAGCATGACCACATTCATGAATTAAGACCGAAATAAAAATAATAAAAACCCACACCAAAATTTGAATAGGCTCATTAGAATTAAGAAAACCAATTAAAGCTGCAAAAAGCCAAAAAAAGGGATGTATTCTTAAGGGAATTTTTAGATTCATCATTTAACTACTTTTAAAAGTGTTTGTCCCATAGCTGCAGGATTTAAGGTAACTGCAACACCTGCTCTTCTAAGAGCGTCTATTTTTTGCTTAGCAGACCCCAAATCCCTTTGAACAATAGCTCCAGCATGTCCCATTCGATGACCTGTAGGCGCCATACTTCCTGCAATGAACGCTACTATTGGCTTGGTTGCATGTCCTTTAATCCACTCTGCAGCCTCTTCCTCCAAAGTACCCCCCACTTCCCCTATCATCAAGATACTTTTGGTTTGTGGATCCTTTTCAAAAAGCTTTAAAATATCTACAAAATTTACACCTACAACAGGGTCTCCACCAATACCTACACACGTTGACTGACCAAGGCCTGCCCGTGTTATTTGAAGCGCAGCTTCATAATTGAGCGTGCCGGAGCGAGAAACAATACCCACAGATCCTTTTTGATGAATATATCCTGTCATAATACCCATTCTACATTCACCTGGCGTTATAATACCCGGAGAATTTGGACCTATTAACTTGCTTGTTTTACTTTTGCTCATGACTCTTTTAACAAAGAGCATATCATTAATAGGAATACCCTCTGTAATGCATATAATTAATTCAATACCCGCTTCCTCTGCTTCTAAAATAGCTTTTGCAGCGAAAGGAGCTGGCACAAAAATCATGCTTGCATTACATTCAAGCACGCGTTTTGCATCAAATACCGTATCAAAAACAGGAAGATCTAAAATTAAAGTCCCTCCTTTTCCAGGAACAACCCCACCTACTATCTTAGAGCCATATTTCAAACTTTGTTCCGTATGAAAATATCCTGCTTTACCGCTAATACCTTGTGTGATAATACGCGTATGCTTATTTACTAAAATTGACATAACTTTTTAAAGTATCCCTGCTGCAATCACGGCTTTCTTTGCTGCATCTTCTAACCCATCTGCAATGGTAACATTAAACTTAGACTGTGCAAGAAGATAACATCCCTTATCGCGATTGGTTCCCTCCATTCTTACAATAATTGGAATGCTCTTCTGTTTTTTAACTAAACCAACATAGAGTTCTTTTAAAGCTTGAATTATCCCTTCCGCAATAACCATACAGTCCATAATCCCACCAAAAATATTTACAAGAATAGCCCTTACTTTTGCATCTTTTATTAAAATTTTAAACCCTTCTGCAACTCTGTCTTTTGTAGCACTGCCTCCAATATCCAAAAAATTGGCAGGAGATCCTCCAAAATAATCGATGATATCCATCGTAGCCATAGCAAGGCCTGCACCATTAACCATGCAACCAATATCACCTTGTAATGGCACATAAGAAAAATTATGCATATTTGCCAAAACTTCACGAGTGGTAAACTGTGATGGATCGTATAAAGCTTGTAATTCTTCATGCCTAAAAAGTGCGTTATCATCAATGGACAACTTTACATCTAAGGGTATGAGCTTATTTTCCTCTGTAAGGGCAAGTGGATTAATTTCCAAAAGCGTTGCATCCATCGAAATGAAAGCATCTGCCAATTGTGTTATAAATTGACAACCTATATCCCTCAAATCATCTTGCCAGCCCATAAAAAGGCCTATTTTTTCAAGATCAGAAGCTGTAACTTTTCCATCTAATGAAAAATAGACCTTTAAAAAACTATTTGGGTCTTTTTGCATTTTTTCTTCTACATCTATGCCAGCTTCCTTAGAAACTAAAATATAGGGCTCTGCCACCTTAAAATCGATCAAAAGTGCAATATAATATTCCTTTTGAACAACTACTGGAGCTGTAATTAGCACCTGATGAACAACTTTTCCATTCTTTCCTGTCTGCTCATTGACAATACGAAGACCTATCATTTCCTTAGCTGCAAGAATGATAGCCTCTTTTCCCTTCACGATTTGTACACCACCAGCCTTTGCCCTACCTCCTGCATGTACCTGAGCCTTTATGACAGCTTCACTCAACTTGAGATCGAAAAGGGCCTTCTTAACTTCATCGCTATTGGATGCAATAGCAAACTCTGGGATGAAGATGCCCCATTTTCTTAAGAGCTCTTTTGCTTGATATTCGTGTAGATACATATTTTCCAAAGCTTTGTGTATATGCAAACAAGTTCAAGAATTAGCAACTCATGCCCATGTCCGCATGCTGTTACCTGTAACTTACATTTTACTATTTTTTAAGTAAACTATTTGGATTTGACAAATGGGCCTAATCAAAAGTTTTGAAAACATCCAATCTATCTTTTTTACTACAGGAAAAATGCCTAAAGAACTCGAATTTCCAGAGAATTGGCTCAAGTCAGGGCCTATTTTAAAGTTTTTGCGTGACATGAGTTATTAATCAAGAATTCTACTTTGCTATTACACATTTTTTTATGCTTGGAAACGTCTTCCTATGGCGAATACCCTAGGATACTATAACGCAGGCCTTCAGCCTGCAAATCATGTTTTGGAATAACCTAGGGCGTGTGCCCTAGGCTTTTATAATACAGGGCGATGCCCTGAAAATTATGCTTAAAACTACTTCAGGCTGAAAGTCTGATCTATAAAAGCCTAGGGCACACGCCCTAGGTACCATCAGCATGTAATTTGCAGGCTAAAATCCTGAGTTATAATAACCTAAGGCGTGTGCCCTAGGCTTTTATAATACAGGGCGATGCCCTGAAAATTATGCTTAAAACCACTTCAGGCTGAAAGCCTGATCTATAAAAGCCTAGGGCACACGCCCTAGGTACCATCAGCGTGTAATTTGCAGGCTGAAAGCCTGCGTTATAATAACCTAGGGTAGCCTCCATAAGAAAGCTCAAAAAACGATTTTTAGAGATCTTCCCTGAAAATTATGCTTGCAACCATTTCAAGCTGAAAGCCAACATAGATGCCTTCTCTTGATTTAATTCTTGACCATTTACCTATAGCAATTAAAGAGATTTACTTCTATTTCTCTCCTGATCGATTGACTCATAAGGCTACTTTTGAGCCCTATTATTATGATAATGATTACCTTATGATTCATGGTGAATGGCCTAGTTCTAGTCCTTTTATGATTTCACCTCTAAGTCATTAACATTTTATACAGTTCTATTTTGGAAAAAGTATTTATTTTAATCATAATATCATGATAGAATCGGCACCATGTTCAAATTTATAAAAACTAGTTATTCAAAAGTCAAAGGCGCGTTTGGAAAGACAAGCTCCCTCTTTCAACACAAAATCCAAGAGCTTTTTAAAGGAAGCATCCATGAAGGGACCATCGATGAGCTAGAGCGCCTTTTATATGAAGCTGACCTTGGAGTTGCGACAACATCTTTACTCATAGCTAAAGTAAAAAGTGAGCTTCAAGCTAATAAAGGTCTTGATTCTACAAAGATAACAGCTATTTTAAAAGAAGAACTAACCTGTGAGCTCAAAAAGTATTCATCCGACATGGAAGAGGCTACTAATAATGGACCTGTCGTTGTCTTAGTTGTAGGTGTAAATGGAAGTGGGAAAACTACATCTGTTGCAAAACTTGCTCACCATTATCAGCTAGCAGGCAAAAAAGTACTTATTGCCGCAGGAGATACTTTCAGAGCAGCTGCTGTCCAGCAATTGGAACTATGGGCCCAAAGACTCCATATCGATATCGTTAAAAGTGCCCCCAAGAGCGATCCTTCCGCTGTCGTTTTTGATGCTATAACAGCTGGTATTGCACGCAGCTGTGATGTTGTCATTATCGATACAGCAGGAAGACTTCATGTAAAAACTGACTTGATGCAAGAATTACAAAAAATTAGGCGCGTTTGCACCAAGGTACTACCAGAATCTCCTCATGAAACCCTGCTTGTATTAGATGCTAGCATTGGTCAAAATGCGCTAGACCAAGCAAGAACCTTTCACAAATATACGCCCATCACGGGAATTATCTTAACCAAGCTAGATGGAACTCCTAAAGGGGGTATCGTCATTGCCATCCAAAAAGAACTGGGTATACCTGTAAAAATGATAGGTATTGGAGAAGGGCTGGAAGATTTGCAGCCCTTCAATGCAGAAGAATTTGTTTCAGCACTTTTTGGATAAACTATCTTCTGGAAGAAGAAAAGATCTGCAACAGATACCAGAACACCATGATGACATTAATATACATCCTGAGTGCCATAACAAGGGAGAGCTTGTGCACAAGTATTGTATCACCACTTGCTTGATAACTCATCATGCGTATTTGTTGTGCATCAAATGCTGTAAGGCCCACAAATACAATTAAGCCTATGTAACTAATCAATAAATTCATCCACGTAAGCTGAATGAAAAATGACAAGATAAAATAAAGCAAGGTAACTGCAATAAGGCCAACAACTGCAAAAGATAGAATTCTTCCAATCTTCGTTAAGTCTGATTTTGTAAATACCCCATAAACTGCGGCCATTAAAAATACAATGGCAGCAACTGCAAAAGCACTCCAAATTACACCTCCACCAAACGCTGCAGCATATCCTGGCAGTAAAGTTCCAAAAAACACCCCTTCCAAAGCTGAGTAGCCCAAGAAAAGAAGAGCAAGTGCTGGAACAGAAAGCTTTTGAAGCATCGTTGTAATTACCATTGCTATACCAAAAGTTGCAATCCCCCAAAACCACCACATGGGCATTAATGTTTGATATAATTCACTTGCATAGATGAAATAGGCAACGGCTGCAGTAAGTGCAAGCCCTGCTGTCATCCAACCATAAACCTTTGTTGTAAATGAACTCAGTGCCATTTGAGATGAAGCCTGGCCAAATACATAATCTCGCTCAGTTAGTCCCATAATAGTTACTCCTCATAAATAATTTAGTTAACGAGAGAATCTAATTTAAGGATTATGCCCTATTTTCCAATTTTTTCTAACAAAAATATTCGAAAAAATTCCGCTCTTTACAAAATTTTAATATTACGTTACTATGTTTCAAATTTTGAATATTTATATATAATGGAAGAAAAACCATGTCAAAAAGTACAACAGTTATCAAAATATTAGAATACTCATCAGATGCATGCAATAATTGGTACTTTCAAAAAGATGAAAGGTTTCCTATTGGAGTCAAATATTGTTCTCATTTTATTGCGCAACTTACTCTATCAGCTTTAACTCCTATTGCTATTCTTTGCGACGCTACTGCAGCTATTACTCTTCTTCTTTACTCTCTATTCAAATCTGGTGCTGATGCAACTATTCATGCAAAAAGATCTTATGGTATGCTCAACGACTCCCTACCCAACCTGCTAATGATTTTTTTAACCGTTCAAAGAGCTATTTTTCCTTGCGATATTACAGACTTTTCTGTTCCGAGTGCGCCCTAAAGTCAACCAATCTTGGCAGTGATTACATTTGCAATCTCATTTGCCATCTCAAACGCAAGCTTATGTTTCTGCCCTTCTACCATCACCCTGCAAACATTTTCTGTACCTGAATAACGAACAAGCACTCTACCTGCATCACCAAGTTGAGCCTTTACTCTTGCAATCACCTCAACAACCTCTTCCATACTATCCAAAGGCGGCTTTGAGGTTACTTTAACACTAATTAAACTTTGAGGATAGCGCTTAACTATCATGGCTAAATCGGAGAGCTTCGAATCTGTTTCAATCATAATGCGAAGAACCTGCAAAGCAGAGACAAGACCATCACCTGTTGTATTGTAATCTAAAAAAATCAAATGCCCACTTTGCTCACCACCAAGATTTGCATCATGCTGAATCATATCTTGGATAACAAAACGATCTCCTACTTGTGAGCAAACTACATCGATTCCAAGATCCTTCATGCTCTTTAAAAATCCGTAATTAGACATGACCGTGCCAACGACCTTATTATTACGAAGAAGTCCCCTTTTCTTAAAATCATAAGCGCAAATTCCAAGTAGCGTATCTCCATCTACAATTTGTGCATTTTCATCTACCATGATCACTCGATCAGCATCTCCATCAAGAGCAATACCCACGTCTGCCGTGTGTTCAATAACTGCCTTTTGGACAACTTCTGGATGCAAAGATCCACAGTGTGAATTAATATTCAAGCCATTGGGAGCATTACCATAAACATATACTTTTGCATCTAACTCTTGAAATATTAAGGGAGCGACCCTAAATCCTGCCCCATGAGCACAATCTAAAACTATTTTTAAATTTTTTAATGATAATTTTTTTGGAAACGTCCCTTTGGCAAATTCTATATAACGCCCGTCCGCATCAATAATTTTTGTATTTTTTCCAACAAGATGGCTAGGTGGCAAAAACTCTTCAAACTGATTCAATGCAATGAGCATTTCAATCTCTTCTTCAACTTTTTCTGGCAGTTTAAATCCTTCTGATGAAAAAAATTTAATCCCATTGTCACCAAAAGAATTATGCGATGCAGAAATAACAATACCAGCGTCTGCCCTGTAAGCCCTAGTTATAAAAGCAACGCCTGGCGTTGGAAGGGGTCCTACCATCAATGTATCCACTCCCATAGAACAAAGCCCTGCGATAAGTGCATTTTCAAACATGTAACAAGAGAGTCTTGTATCCTTACCAATCACAACTTTCTGTTTGCCATTGTGACGATTAAAAATTTTACCCGCGGCACGTCCAAGAGCAAGGGCTATTTCTACTGTCATTGGAAATTGATTTGCAGCTCCTCTAACTCCATCTGTTCCAAATAACTTTAAAGGTTTTTTTTCATGTTTCATCACGGTAATCCTTAAGATTTTTTAAAGTAGAGGGTACACCAATTTTGAAGCTTTCGCACGCGTTTTTTTAAGAAGTAGCAAAAAAAAGTGATTACCTTAACTCAAAAACTTGAGATTCTACTCTATTTAAGGCATACTACTTCAAATAATCAGGAGTTATTTGTTTTCCGTGCAGCCAGATATTTATACAGCAAAAAATCATCCCATCCGCCAAGAAAAAATTGATAAAGATGCCATGTATGTCATGGCAAAACTTCAGCAAGCAGGCTTTATTGCCTATCTAGTAGGCGGAAGCGTTCGTGATTTGGCCCTTGGAATTACTCCCAAAGACTTTGATATTGTAACAAGTGCAAAACCAGAAGAAATTAAGCGCCTCTTCACTAATTGCCTTCTCATTGGAAGACGCTTTCGCTTAGCTCATCTTCGCTTTGGGAAAAAAATTATCGAAGTTTCTACTTTTCGCTCAGGAGATACAAGCGATGGGGAATTGATTTTACGAGATAATGTTTGGGGAACTCCTGAAGAAGATGTCCTTCGACGTGATTTTACAATCAATGGATTATTTTACGATCCTCAAGAGCACTCTGTTATCGACTATGTTGGTGGATGCAAAGATCTATCCAAGCACCTCTTACGTACCATAGGCCCTCCAGACATCCGTTTTAAACAAGATCCTGTACGCATGCTACGCCTCTTAAAATTTCGTGCACGCTTTGGATTTCAGGTGGAAAAACAAACAGCACATGCCCTTTACCAATGCAGAGAGGAGTTATTTAAAAGCGCCCCTGCAAGGGTACTAGAAGAATTTTTTAAAATGCTGGAGTCCGCAGCAGCTACATCCTTCTTACGTATCTTAGATGACAGCGATTTTTTACAAATTTTACTGCCCCATTTTGCTACTTTTCTGCAAAATGAAAACAAAGAACGCTTTTTTGCCTATATCCATGCAGCTGATGAATGCATTAAAACTGACAAAACTTCTATCACAGACAGAGCAGTCCTTCTGACAACCCTATTTTTTCCCCTCTTAGAACAAAAAATCACATCATATCTACAAACTAACGATGGAATGCCTCCCCACTTTACAGAAATCCTTACTATGACAGATCTCTTAATCCATGAAGTAACTTCTACAGCCTTTTTTCAAATTCCAAAACGCCTTCGTTTTCTCACACAATTTATTTTATGCACACAGTACCGCTTAACTCCCATTGATAATAAACGCATCACGCGCTATCGCATTACAAAGCATCCCGATTTTCCACTTTCATTACAATTCCTCCACTTACGCACACATGTTCACCCTGAATTAAAAGAGCCCTACTCTCACTGGAAAAAATTAGTTAAACATTCTCATAAACATGAAAAACACGCCTAACATTATGAATACTAAAAACATAAAATTTTCAACATATCAACCAAAATATGGCCCTCTGTTTTCTTATACAGGCCCAGACTTATCTCTTGGCCCTTTGCCTGCCCTCTTTTATTTTGCTCTCTCTGCCGATGTAAGCCTCGGTGTAGACCCTTACAATCAGCTTGTTCAATTTTCTCAAAAATCAGACCTTCGTATTTTTTCTTGCTCTCTTCCTTGTCATACAGATGATGCTAAAACATTTAACAGGGCAATGAGTGATTGGGCAACAGCGCTTGATCTTGGCAACGATATTATCTCTGCATTTATTCATGATTTGGCTATGGGAGTAGATTTTCTTATCACAGAGGGCATTGTCGACCCACAAAAAATAGCGGTGGCAGGCCTTTCAAGAGGCGCTCTCATTGCAACACACCTTGCAGCAAAAGATCCTAGAATTTCTACAGTTCTTGGATTTGCCCCTCTAACCAGACTAGGATCTATCAGAGAATTTGAAGGTCTCTCAAATAATTTCCATGATTTATTAGACCTTAGAAAACTTATACCTCAACTCATAAACAAGCATATTCGCTTTTATATTGGAAATAGAGATACAAGAGTAAGCACTTTATCATGCTTCGAGTTTGTTCATGAACTTGCTGAAGAGAGCTATCGAAACAATATAAGATCTGCACCTATCGAATTAATTATATCTGCTTCATGTGGCCGCGATGGGCATGGTACACTTCCTCACATATTCAAAGATGGCTCTTCTTGGATAAAAACACAACTAGCACTTGATAAGGAATCTTGAATGACACAAGCAAAAACTTCTTTTTCACCTCTTTTCTCAGTAGTTATTCCTATGAAAAATGAAGAAGAAAACGTGCGGCCACTTATCCAAGAGCTTAAAACTGTCATGGATTCTCTTCAAAAGCCTTGGGAGCTTATCGTTGTTGAAGACGGATCAACAGATCAAACACTTACAAAACTAAAAGAGCTTGCTAAAACCTACTCTTTTTTACATATTCTCTCTTTTGCAAATAATGTAGGCCAATCAGGAGCCTTCGATGCAGGCTTTACAAGGGCTAAAGGGGAATTTGTCATCACTTTAGATGGAGACATGCAAAACGATCCTCACGATATACCAGCGCTTATTGATGCAGTTGCTACATGTGATCTTGTGTGCGGTGTACGTATTAACAGACATGACCCTTTCAGCAAACGCTGGATCTCTCGTATTTCTAATTTCATTCGCAGCCGCATCTGTCAAGATGGTATGCGCGATACAGGATGCTCCTTAAAAATTTATCGCAAAGCATGCTTATCCAAAATTAAAATGTATCACGGCATGCATCGCTTTTTACCTGCTCTCTTTAAAATTGAAGGTTTTCGATTAAAAGAAATACCTGTAAACCATAGGGACAGAACAAAGGGAAAAAGTAACTACCACTTTTTTAATCGCTCTATCAGACCACTTGTCGACATGTTTGCAGTCCTTTGGATGAGAAAGCGCCACTTATACTACACAATCAAAGAAGAGATTTGATGTACGAAGAACTAAGAGCCTACCTTTATCCCCTTGGATTTATTGCATCCATTGCGTTCTCTTTGCGCTTTTTAGTTCAATGGATATCTAGCGAAAAGAAGAAAACAAGCGCTGTTTCTTCCCTCTTCTGGAAAATTTCTCTCTTTGGCAATATTGTAATGACGATTCACAGCTTTATTCAGGTACAATACCCATTTACAATGATACAAGCTTTCAATGCTGTAATTGCATGGCGCAACTTAAATTTAATGAAAGGACCACAAAAATCTCTTAAATTTACATTTGCTCTTCTCTTTATCGTACTTGCTTGCATCACTCTCTTATTTATTGTTGAAGGCCTCTATCTATATGGTTTTGTTGACTGGATACGCACCCCAACCCTTCCTTGGGATAGCTTGTCAGGAAGTAAGATCGCTCTTCCATGGCATATTATAGGTTTTTTGGGTGCAACTATTTTTGCTATGCGCTTTTGGGTACAATGGTGGCTTACAGAAAAACATCTGAAAAGTTATCTTGGAAAGGCTTTTTGGTGGTTAAGTATCGTGGGAGCTTTGATTGCTCTTTCTTATTTTATTCGTTTAAATGATTGGGTAAACATCTTAGGTTATGGTATGGGTATTGTTCCCTACATTCGAAATCTTATACTCATGCACCGAAATGAGGCATTGCAAACATCTTGATAAAATCCTTGTGCGACCTATTTATCTTTGCAGGAGAGCCCAGTGGAGACCTACATGGATCTTCTGTACTCAAAGTACTTAAAGAAAAAGCCCCTCAGCTAAAAGTTGAAGGTGTTTTTGGACCTAAGATGCGCTCTCAAGTTAATCATTCTATCATCCATACTGAAGAATTTCATGTAATGGGATTCTCTGATGTATTAAAAGCTCTTCCAAGGCTCAAAAAACACTTTAAAACCATATTAAAACATATTCTTACAACAAATCCAAAAGTTGTCCTTCTCATCGATTATCCAGGCTTCAACCTAAGACTTGCACGTAGTCTCAGAGAAAATGGCTATAAAGGAAAGCTCATCCACTATATCTGTCCAAGTGTTTGGGCGTGGAAAAAAAATAGAATAAAATCTATGGAAAAGACTCTAGACCTGCTTCTCTGTATTTTTCCTTTCGAGCCCAAATATTTTGAAAAGAGCTCTCTAAAGGCTATTTATGTTGGCAACCCCTCTCTGGAAGCTATCTCTTCTGCCTATTATGATGATTCATGGAAGAGATCTCTTAATATACCAAAAAGTCATTCCATCATTAGCCTATTTCCTGGTAGCAGAGAAGGTGAAATTACAAAAAACCTTCCTGTTCAATTAGAATCAGCCCTAAAATTAAAGCAGGAATACCCAGATACAACCATCTGCATATCCGTTGCTAATGAAAACACATCTTCTCTTATTCTTTCTTATCTTAAAGAGAAAAATATATCCCCTCTTCTCATACCAGAAAGATACAATTTTGATTTAATGAAGAACTCCCGGGTTGCAATTGCAAAATGTGGAACCGTAACTCTAGAGCTTGCCCTCAACAAGACACCTACCGTTGTCACCTACCAACTCTCTAAGTTGAATGCATTTTTTGCAAAATACATCTTTCAAATTAAACTACCCTTCTACTGCATAGTAAACATATTACTTAACAAGCAAGTATTCCCAGAGTTAATCTACAAGGACTTTACACAACACAACACTTATCTAAAAGCAAAAGACCTTTTCCTAGATGGTCCTTTAAGAGAGCAGTGCCTATCTGACTGCAACCAACTCATCCAATGCCTCGACAACAGCTCCCACCCAAGCCATAATGTCGCAGACACCATCCTTAAAACAAGGGGATCTCTCTTTTAGACTTATAGCCTAAAAGAGAGATGCTATTGCATAAATTTAAGGAGTAGGAGCTGCCAGTGCTGCACAGGCTATCCCTGTTCCTGTACTAATTACCGGTATTGCCAAGGGTTGTAACCCAGGAATGATCGCACAGGCACCACCTACAACAACTGTAAGGCACATAGCAAGAGCGCCAAAAAATGGCCCCCCTCCTACAAGCTCTCCTCTAAACTCAAGACCATAATCATTTCCAATCTTTTTAAGACATAGTTGACCATGATTTAGAATTTTTTCTAAGGCTTTATCTTCAATATTTCGTAATTCTGGTGAAAGATCATATTGTTGAATAGCATATCTTCTACCATCCTTTTCAACAGAAAAGCTCTTATTTTCATGAAAAATACTAACTTTTCCCAAAGTATGAGGAATAAAACAATTTTGCATTTCTACTGTTCCAGCAGCCATAAAACCCCCTAAGTTAAACATTTTTGTGAGCACTTCTAAATAAGAAGCCAATCACACACGTAAATTTAATGTTAAGATTACATTTCGTCAATATAAACATTTACTTTTGCATAAATTTACAAAAAAAAACTTAGATTAAGCTCCAAGGAATAGCTAGAGTGTGTTCATCCAGTTGATACGCCTCTTTGATAGTCCATATACCTTGTGTATTAGCAATGCTACTGCAATTTTACAAGGTAAATTCATTAGAAACAAAAGTTAATCAAGCCTTAACAAAATAATGCTATAATTAGGCTCATATTATTTTTAGGAGATATGTAATGAGTTCTCATATTGAAGCTATATTACTAGGACACCCAATTATTGCTACTGGCAATAAGATTCCTTTCGAAAATCAGCCTTTTCTCAAAAAAAGCAACTCTTTTACGCAATTAAGACCAAGCTCATATAATCCCTATTCTCTCTGGGGAAGAATTCAGCGCATTGTGTTATACGTTCTTGATTTTCTTGTTCATTTTACCCGCCCATCTATTCTGCCTGCCATAGAAGTTACTTCTTCGTCCAATGCTCAAAGAGATGATTTAATAACTCTTTATAAACACTGTTTATCGAAAAATGGGGGTAATAACTCCTCTGTTCAACAGTATGAAGAATTGCTAAGGGAAATCGAAAGCATTTGGTTATGTACAGATGCAACAAAAATTCCAGAAGAAAAGAGAAAATTCTGTCAAAATTTAGTGAGTAAAATAACTAATTTAAAAGATAAAGAGCACTTAGTTATTCCACTAACTATCAAAGAAGAGACCTCTTCTGTTTATATACTGCAAAAAAATGCAGATAGTTACTCATTAAAGCTTATTGGCTGTGATGATCTATTTTTACAAATTTCAGACGTTTCTTCTAAAAAAATAGGTGGTAAAGAAAAGGTTTTATCTCAAATGGCCTTTGAAAATATCCCTTCAGCTTATTTTACAGAAAATAGTATCTTAGAACTTTTTTGCAATCCCTTACTTGAGGGTCCTCTCAATGCAGAGCAGATCAAAGCAACAATTGCAAAAATACCTAAAAACACCCGTGTCGATCTTACAGAAAAGCAGGAACTGTGGGTTACTAAACAATCTAGCCATCGAAAGGTTTTGGGCTTACTTACACAAGAAGTTAATCCTAAAAATGATTTATCTTCTCCTCAAATACATAACATGAGAAAGCGTCTTGAGTTTCAAACACGCCTATTTGCTCTTTTTAACTTTTTTAAAGAAGTACGCTTTTATCTAGAAGACGATGACAAATATGTAGACACCTTGCGTAACTTAGTTACAGATATTGCCAAAGAAGCAAGTTTGCTTTATGCAAAAAAAATTCTTGCAACAGAAGACCTGGAACAACTTAAAAGCGAACTTGTTTTCGTCGAAAAAACCATTGAAAAAGCAGAAGCTCAGAAAAAACTGAGGCCTATTACAAGCGCTATCCACACAAAATCACCCAACTTACCTCTTTCCATAACGAATATACAGCTGCCAACAGAAAGAGATCCAGCTATAGGCAAGGCCAATTCTTTTCAAAACCCTACACTCAAACCCTATTCTGGCCATAAGCTCAGAGCAACTTCACACTTACTATCCACTCAAGAACGCGTTATTTTAGAGTCTTCCGATATAAATGCAATAGTAAGACTTCTAGAAGAAAAAAGTGCTTTAGCACAAAGGTTTGCAGAGCAGGGTAAAAAGTCTCTTGCTGTAGCTCTTGTCATGGAACTTACACAAAACATTAAAACACCCAATTCTTGCGCAGAGTTGTACATCAAAGATCTTAAACTCAATACTCCTGAAAAAGATTCCTACAATCTTGATTTTTGGTTTTTTAAGCTATCTAGGCCTCAAGTTTTGCAAGTTCAAAGTTGCATGGTCAAATTAACAAAAGTACTTGTAGAGAATAGAGAAAATACGCCTCCTCTCACCAATCAAATAGCCGTATTATTTAAGCTTACAAGGCTCTACCTTTGGGTTTTAGAGGATCCGTCAGAGAAGAAGACACCTGTTGACTCTATGTATTTTGGAGACTTATTAACCTCTATTTTCCATGAAGTGAGTATTCCAACTTTCCAAACAGTAAACAAAAACAACATTGCAGCGCGGTGCTTTTACTTAGCTGATGAAGAAAATACTTCTATAATCGACTTTTTAAACACTCGCACTAAACTACCTATTACCCCTATGGATGAGAAACGCTTAGAGACCCTTCCTCTTTCTAATCCAAAAGAATCTAAAGAACACCTTGAGCTAATAGCCAAATTTTTTCAATATCATTATTCTACTGCGAACCACTGCTCACTCCTTGGAACAAACTATTCTGCTTATTTTTGGTTTTTTTTGAATCTTAAACATCATATAAACGATCCAGCTCATTTTCACCCAAAAAATGTCTTTCGCTCAGCAAAACCCATTCAAAATCCTCTTCTTTTTGCTGCTCTGCAAGGGATGCGTCTTCAAGGTGAAGAACAAAAACAACCCATAAACCTTAAAATTTCATCTCCATTTACATCCTCAGAAATTGTTAAAGATAGCCCCGATGAGAGAAAAGCAGTTAAAGATGACCATGGTAAGACAGAATCCATAAAGTTTCCAGAAGCTGCAAACGATGACCCTGAGCGTGTTTTCGAAACTCAATTAACAACGCTCATAGACCATCTAGATAGAAACGGAGAAAACTGTGATGACTTACTAAAAAATACAACACATTCTTTAAAAAAAGAAGAATTAACAGATTTACTCCTCATGCTCAGGCTGAATTCACCTCAATTGGAAGTCATTGACTTTATAATAAAACATCCCCACCTCCTCTCTTCTTCAGACACTCGCAATTACCTAGAAGTCGTTTTGTTTGACAAAAAGGGATCTTCTCTTCTAACAACATTTGGAGCCAATCCTGAATTTGTAAAAAACTTACCCAATATTTTAGAAAAACAACTTTGCCTCTATTCCGAGCATGCTCAAAAAGACTCTTCTTACTACAACCAAATTCTCTTTGTACTTTCTATTACAAGACGCATGAGAAGTCTATATCGCGCTTATAACCAAGATCCACAAGCTATCAAGAAATTGGATCATCTTCTTGATGGTTTTTCCTCAACTTCTATTTTAGAAAACCCTGAATTGCATACTTATCGCTTCAGAGCTGTATTTGAAGACATTATGTTAAAAATCGAAAATCCAGATAATGCTGAAGAAGTGATTAGACTTTATCACATCCTGCAAGTGCTGCCCAAAGAAGCATGCGATGTAGATCCTAATGAGATGGATAAACTATCACGCCGTTATGCGGTTCTGCTTCATTCGCTTGAAACATCTTCAATTGAGCAGCTAACTCCTCTTCTTGATGTTATCTGCAGTGACTTAGGGCTGCAACAAGGCTCTGTTTGGACAGGAAGCTTTCCACTTTTTGAGAATTCACACAATAAAGTCAATCTTCTTAATGCAACAGTTACTGAAAAATCCTCTGGAATCATCCATAGCGCACTTCCACGAGATATTTTAACAAGCTCTACATACACCCTTGCTTTTAAAGAGATCGACAATGACTCTTTACAAATCAAAATGAAAGTGAAAGATAATTTAGTTATTTATTACATCTTTGACAAAAATGGAGAGCAGGGAAGCATCGAAGTACAAGATGGAAAATATCGTTTCTATAAGAAGTTCTCTGCAATAGAAAAGCCTTTTCAAGTCATCTCTCTTGCAGAACAAAAGAACCTGTATGCTCCCCTGCATTCTCTCACCTCTGATCTACTCTATTTTTCATCTACAGATCCTCTTATAGGGCTTTGTTTAGACAGCAATGGAAAAACCCTATTTAAGTTAAAGCTAGACACAGAAAGTGCAAACCCTTCAATAAAATCTCTTGTCGACTGCCGCAATTCTGTAGATTCTGCTCCCTATAAGATAGAATATGAAAAAACACTTTCCTCTCTTGGTTTAGCTTCTCTAACAAATTTTGAAAATGAGAGTGATATTTTACTACTATCCAGCTCTAATGCACTAAAAAAGGTTATCTTTGTGCGCTATGGGTTATCTTTCTCTTTTAAAAATGGTAAACTGTATGCTGAAGATGGCTCCTATCAAGATTATTGGATCGATCTACATCTTTCTAAAAAATACCCCCACGCCATTGTACTGCGACATAAAGACCATGCAATACCTCCCAAAGTACTATTTGCAGACCCCAGTGTATTTAAATCTCATATAACAGCTACTAATAAAGAAGCCTCTCTTTTTGAGCATTGCCTTCTAATCCTCAAAACATGGTGGACAGGAAAAGCGCCTAATCCAAAAGAATTTGTAAAAAGAGAATTAGTAGAGGGAGCTGTAAAGAAAAGTGTCTCTTCCTTGACACCTCATGCCTTTTCAATTCATCCCTACACAAAAAAACTTACTCCTCTTAATACAAAAAAATGCATTGCAAGTGCAATTGCCCTTATCAAACACTCTATGGTTGGAAAAGAATACTCTCTTGCTCTGCAGGGCTTAAAGCAACTCTTCCTCAATCGCTCTAATTTAACAAAAGAGCAAGTTACAGAACTCTTTAACTTTTTAAGAGAAGAGACAGATAATATTCAATCTACAGCCATCAAAATACAGCTTGCACTGCATTTAAAACATCTTATAAAAAACAGAGAAGCCTTTCATAACCTATTAGAAAGAATAGACACTTTAATTTGCGAGTACTGCGTAGAGTACTTAAAAATCGGCAGAAAACTTGATCAAAAGCTTCTTTTGAGTAGGGCGCAGTTTGCATCCATGGTCAAAATTGTCAAGAAAAAAGATAAAGCTTTTTATGATCACAACTTGCGCATCTTTTTCTTAAAAGAAAATGACACACTTCCAAAGTTTGATACAAATAGTGGAACTATTCTTTGGAATGATTCTAACGACATCGACCTAAAGTCCATTCTAGAGGCAGAAAAACATACAGGTTTGTTTTTCATTGAAAAAGCCCCTCTAGAACAATTAGAAAGGGACATAGGAGCCTATACAAAAGCTGCATCTACAATCGAGCTCAAAGGACAAGGTAAATCTCTTCTTTTCCAAGATAGCGCCCTTTCCTCCTATTTTACAGCAAGTAGTTATCAACTTCCAGAAGTCACTCTGCAAGCTCCAGAAAATGCTTCTGCCTGTGAGAAAAAAGCTGTTGAAAACCTTAAGCATGAAATGGATCATCACAAAAATATAGTCTCTGGAAGGCAATTACACTCTCTTGTGCCAAAGCAAGCTCTTCCATTAAAAAAGAACATACACGCACTAAAAGCCTCCTACAAAAAAGAGGCCCTTCTTAAAAAAGAAGCAATCCAAACACTACTAGAAAGCCATGACCCTGTGGAATCTATTGCTATTAAAGCAGGTCTTCAACAAGTAGCCTCCTTTCAAGAGCTTACTATTGCTTTCATGCAAAAAAACCTTGCTGAACTCAAAACAAAAAAACTCCTTCCAGAACAGTGCAACATTCAAGAACTAGAAAATTTACTTAAAGACTACTTTTCTTTAGAGGTGCAGAATCTATTACTGCGCAACTGCTCAAAAGTACTTAAAAACCTTTTAAACCCTTCTTTAAATGCAGATGAGCGCTTAATACAGTCTGAAATTCTCTATCAATTCCTCTCTTTAAAAAGGTATTACTCTATAACACACAATCCTGAACTACTTGTACATGAATGTTTTTCTCAACAAGTCTTTAGATCTTTGGATTTTGAAAAAAACCAAGTCCAGATGCTCCACGAATTGTTAAACCACTCAAACGGTATTTTTCAAGCAAGTACTGGATCTGGAAAAACAGCTCTCTTTTCTGTTTTACGAGGACTTAAGCAAGCTAATGGAACAAACTTAGTTACTTTTAGAACGCTTCCTACTCTATTTGAACAATCCAAATCCATTTTACAAAAAAATCTTGAAAGCGCTTATGAAAAGAAAATTTATGCCTTACAATACAATTTAAAAATGTCTTCTGTTGTTAAGGGGGCTTTCAAAGAGAGCTCTGGTACTAATGAAATATCTCTCTTTAAAAAAATCTATCATGAGCTTTTGATGACTATCCATGAAAAAGGATGTGTCCTTACGGATTATAAATCTTTTCCTCTCTTGCAAGAAAAGTGGATTAAACTCAATCGCGAGCTTCTAGCAAAACAAAGAACCAATATCGCTATCACTCCTATAGAAAATGAACATTGGACCTACCTGAAAAAGATTCTTCTTCTCTTACAAGAAAGAGAAGAAACTCTCATGGATGAATTTGATGTTCCCAATAGGTCCTGCAACAGGCTGCAAATACAGCTTGGCAAACCAATTAACATCGCACCCTTCATCGTGGATATATCGCTTGAGATCTATGATGAGCTAAAAAATGATCCAAGACTTAAACTCTCCAATGACCTACAAAGAGAACTTTCTGAAGAAACACGCCTAAACGTACTTATGGATTGTGCAAGAAAATTTGCCACAAAGTTTGCAAATGGTGCTGATCCATCTGACCTCCTTAAATACTTTTTAGGCGAGAAAGACATGGATTTATCCTCTTATCCTCCATCAGAACAAGATATGATTGCTTTATGCAAGGATCAATTCTACACTTTTTTACCCCTTGCATTAAAAAAAGCAAGTGATCTTGACTATAAGAGAAGCCAGGATGGTAAAAGAACAGTGCCTTGCCATGAGGGAGAGCCTCAAGAAAATTCTCGTCCAGGACATCCTCTTGAAGAGATCAATTTTACTATTCAAGATTACATAAAAAATGGAGTCTCTCTGCCAGAGCTTGCTACATGGATTCAAGATCTGCAAGACTCTTCTATCAAAGGCAACTCTTCACAGGCACAATTTGCACAGATCTTCCCTGATGATCCTTTCCCAAGAGGAAAACTCAAAAAGACAGACCTACTTGCATTACAAAAAAAGCTTAATAATAATTGGGCACACGTGCGCTATTTTCTTGAAATAAAGCTTAAAGCGATGAGCGTCAGTGGAGAAGTCATTTCTATGACACCACATGACATGTCAGCGATGACTAGAGGTGTAACAGGTCTTTCTGCAACCACTGGATGCCCCGAAGAGCTTCCAAAACCCCTGCAAGAAAATGCTCAAAAGACCAGTGGGGTTGTAGGTGATATGGCTTATCGCTTATTAAAAAGAGCTGGAACAAATGATACACCTCTTGTGTATGATCCTGAAAATCCTTCTTCTATTTTAAGCCAAGGAAATTTTAATGCTTTAATTGATGGCGCAGGAGCATTTCGCTCTTATCCTACAGAAGATGTGGCAACTTCCCTCCTAAATGCGCAAGCAGGCCGTCTTACCCAAGTAGGCTATCGCAATGGAACACATCACTTTGCAGGTGCATCAGAAAGTACTCTTTCTCAAAGAGGGTTCTATTTTCCAAAAGCACAAGCGCGCGGAGCTAATGAAATCTTAGATCCAGAATCTATAGCACTTTTAACTGTCGATGGCAGAAAAACCCTTGAAGATCTTTTACAAAACGATGGACGCATGCGCTTAAAAGGGCAAAAAATTAGACTTGCAAGATCTACTCTAAACCCTCAGATGAATAGTACAGAAAATGTGCTTATTCACTCTGCTTGCAATGAGGGATTATCTCATGCAACAGGACTCTTTCGCTCCAAGATGCAAGAAATTCCTCATCTTGTAAGACAATCTGCTTATAAAAAGCTACTTGAAACAAGAACACTCGATGAGACTTTACTCCGTTTTGACAACTTTCAATCTCTTTTCATCCAAGAGCCCTCTTATGACTATAGTACACCAGGATCTTATCACAAAAACAACCATATGATCCAAAGGGTAGAGCACAGACCATTAGAAGTACTTCAAATAAAGCGAGCGCATTGGCTAGAGTATGCAAGAAAAAATAATTTACAAGTATCCAGCCTCGAAGAGCTTAGTTGGGATCAAGATCTTTTAGATAAGATGCCTTCTCAAGTTCCTGGAAATGATGCAACGCTCTTAATGGGCCTTGAAGTAGAAGAAGAGGTTGAAATAGAAGTTGAACAAGAAGTAGAAACAGAATTAGTATTAGACCAATGTAGCGACGCTCTCTTTTATCTTCCTTGGAAATCTCGCCACTATAAACGCTACTCTGCACAAGAGCTACATCCTCTTTTTCATAAAAGACTAAGCTTTACCGAAAACTTTTTACCTATTGAAAGAGAAGATAAGCTCCTCAAACGCACTCCGTTCGACCAGGCGCAACCTAAAATAAGGATTTTGCATATCTCACCCTCAACTGATACTGTACTTATTGGAGACGCATTAGATGATGTTCATCATCGTCCCTTTGCAGATTACCCACTTATTCCTACTGAATATACAACAACCAAGCCCGCCTATCTACTCGATTCGTACTCTAGGTCTTTTTCTTATGACATACATACACGACAAGTCGTTGCAGCTGGAAAGGGTTACAGCGACCTATCATCTTTTAAGGGTTTTTATAAAATTGTGGCCCAGGCCAAATTCATCAATGGAGAATACGAAGGCTATTCAAAAAAAGAACTAAACGGCTTTTCTGAATGGCTTAAAGAGCATCCTGGCGAGTTACATTCATTGCAGAACTTTTTTGAAAATACTGTTCTTCATGGTCAGCCTCAAAAAATAAATGCCTTCAGACAAAGCCCTTTATTCGAGCTCTTTAAAAATCTAAATGCGTTTTGAGGCGCTGAATAAAACGTTCTTCAGCTAGACGAAATGCACCTTTAATCCCATTGCAAAAGGCATTTTGAGTGCTGTATCCATGAACTTTAATTACGAGCCCATCAATACCTGCAAGAATTGCACCATAATACTCAGCGTAATTAAGAGTTTTATGTAAATCATCGATAGCTTTACCCGCTTTATCTTTTGAGCTTTCGCTCAGTGCCTTTTCTATGGACTTTAAAATGAAAACAGAGACCCCCTCAGAGGTTTTTAGAAAGATATTACCGGAAAACCCATCTGTTACAAGGACATCAACGCCGCCTTGAAACACTTGTGAGCCTTCAATATTGCCAATAAACTCCATTTGAGTACTGCCTTGACAATGTTCTTGAAGTTGAAAATAAGCCTTTCTAAGGCCTAGAGTGCCTTTTTTAGACTCAGTACCTACATTTAATAAGCCCACTTTTGGCACTTTTTTATGATAATGAATCTGTTGATAAGCAGATCCAAGCCTTGCAAACTGAAGTAGATGCTGCGGCTTTACTGAAAGATTAGCGCCAACATCTAATACAACAACATTCCCAATACTCGTCGGCAATACGGCAAGAAGGGCGGCTCTTTCTACACCAGGAAGCATCGGTAACGAAAGAAGCGCAGATGTCAACAAGGCACCCGTATTACCAGCAGAAACAAAACCATCTACTTTCCTTTCAGCAAGAAGGCGCAAACCAACTGCTATGGATGAACCCTTTTTTCTGCGCACAGCAAGAAGGGGATCTTCACTCATATGTATAGTTTCTTGAACAAAAAGGATTTCTACCAGGGCACCAGAAGAGGCAAACACGCTTTTGGAAGCATCGATTATTCCCTCTTCAACTAAAAGTACAAGCGTATACGAAGAGGGAAGTTCTTTTGCAACTTGCAGAGCACCTTCCAACAGAAGGGAAGGTAAACTATCACTTCCCATCAAGTCAATTGCTATACGCAAAGTTTTATCCAACAACTACTCTTTTTCTACAGCAATCACCAAACGATCACCATAATGCCCACAGGCAAGACAGAGTGCATGTGGAAGACAAACCTTTCCACAATTGCTACATGAAGACGTTGTCTTTGGTTTTTTTGCCATATGAGAGCGTCTTGAGTTTTTACGAGCATTAGACACACGATTACGTGGAACTGCCATGATACAACCTCTTCTTTATAAAAATGTTTCTGAAGAGAGCTGATCAAAGGGGGAACCTTTTCCCGTTTTAGGACTCTCTTCTTTTTTTAAATATTTATTTATCTCTTCTCGTGCAGGACATTGCCCTTTGCACTCAATAAAAGCTGGAACTTCCAATAAAATCATCTCTCGCACTAATTCTGCTAAATTAAAAATAGCACCCTTAATGGAAGATATTTCCAACACTTGATATGACTTTACAAGGTTTATATTTACTGAAACTTCCTCGTTACAAACTGTACAAGGAAGCAAAACCTTTGCATGAACATCTAAGCAACAAACTAATCTTTCATCCGCAAGGTAAACCTCGCCACTAACCTGTATAGGTCCTTCAAACTTTAACTCTGAAGTATCTGGACAGATCAAACTTGGATGTACAGCTTCATTAATTCTTTCTGTAAGACCATCTTTAAGACGATCAATATAGATTTTTAGCGATTCATCTCTTAACATGAGGGATACTCTACTGCAGAAATGCTTTAAAATCCACCTTTTTTTAATTTATTTCACTTGTATTAATTATTTTAACTCCAATTTTCTTCATTCCAACAATCGCATTTTCAATATCTCCTGGATGAAGCTCTATTCCTCTACAAGCATCTAACATAACAAAAACATTATATCCTAATTCTTTTGCATGTATAGCAGAATAAAAAACACAATACTCAGTTGCAAGACCTGCAAAGTACACATCTTGCACTTTCTTTTCTCTTAAGTAGGCATCTAAACCTGTATCTCTCTTTCTTTCATTATCAAAAAAAGTACTATAGCTATCAATCATGGGATCGACGCCTTTGTGAAAAATTTTCTTTACATGTTTTGTATCAAAATCTTTTGCAAATTCAGCACCCCAACTATTCTCTACACAATGCACAGGCCAGAGAATTTGCTGATTTCCACCTACGTTAATGATATCACCTTTTTTCAGATGATGATTTTTTGCAAAACTTACATGATTTTTAGGGTGCCAGTCTTGTGTTGCAATGACAATATCAAAAAAAGTTTGTGTTTTATTAATTAAGGGAATGATCTCATTACCTGTTTTTACAGCCAAAGCTCCCCCGGGAAGAAAATCATTCTGAAGATCAACTACAATAAGCGCTTTTTTCATTTTATTTTGCATGACTCGTAAAAGACTCCTTTAATTGCTCAAGATTTTTTTCAAATTTTACAGGAAAAGAGCGTGCTTCTTCAAGTTTAAGCACTTCTTTAGGAAGTCTACTAAGTTCTACTCTTACTTTTGCTTGAACCTCTATAAGAGATGGGAACTTGTATACAAGCACCCCTTTTCTAAAAATGGGAATAAGAAGGTCTTCACCATCCTCTGGAACTACATTTAAAATGCTATAGATAACATCATGATCCATAACCCCTTCTTTTTGATAGCGCTTTACCTGCAAAATTCCTGGTATTGAAATTTTTTGTAATTGTTCAGAAAGCTTCATTTTGTATTGCCAAGGCTTTCCAGGCCATCTTACTGCCGACATTTTATATACACCATCCAAAGCAGATTGCCCTTTACCAGTAACAAGATGCGTCCCTACACCCCACACGGATATTTTTGAGCCTTCTTTTTTCAATTTTTCAATTCGAAACTCATCTAATTCATTACTTGCAAAGATTTTTGCATCTAAAAAACCTGCCTCATCCAACAATTTTCTTGCAAGCATACTTAAGCTTGCAAGTTCTCCAGAATCTAGACGCACACCCACCAACTTTTTTCCCTTTTCTCTCAACCACAATGCAGCCTTAATTGCATTTCTTATGCCATTTTCAGTATCATAAGTATCTACCAAAAATACACAATTATCAGGCATTGCCTCTGCATAGGCATAAAAAGAGGAAAGTTCATCATCAAAAGACATAATCCAACTATGTGCATGCGTTCCTTTTACTGGTATTCCAAATAGCTTTCCAGCAAGTACGTGTGACGTAGACGTACACCCTCCAATAAATGCAGAACGTGTAGCTGTAAGTGCTCCATCAATTCCTTGTGCTCTTCTTACCCCAAATTCTAGCACAGCATCCCCTTGTGCCTGCATACATATCCTTGCAGCTTTTGTAGCAATAAGCGTTGGAAAATTAATCAAATTTAAAAGAATCGTTTCTAAAAGCTGACACTCCAAAAGAGTCCCTTGTACACGTAGTATAGGCTCGTAGGGAAAAACAATGCTACCCTCTGGAACTGCATCTATGTCCACAGAAAAATGCAAATGAGAAAGCCAAAGCAAAAATTCAGAATCAAAAAGAGGCTTAGTACCATCTTCTCCCTTCAAAGAAGATAGATACTCTATGTCAGATGCATCAAATGCGAAACTATTAATAAAGTCTGCAACTGCTTCTAAACCAGATGCAATTGCAAACTCACCTTTGAAAGGACATCTTCTAAAAAAAAGATGGAATACAGCCTCTTTTTCATGCGTCTTACTCTTCCAGTATCCATAAGCCATTGTAAGCTGGTAAAGATCGGTAAGTAATGAAAGAGAGCCTTTATAAATAGAAAGAGAAGAGGGCATAAATCCTTAGGGTTGATAAGGACTTTGGTCCATGTCGTTTGGATGGCCTAATTCTTCTTCAATAAAAGCTCTTTGTTTAAGTAATTTTTCTAGCTGGAAAAGTAATTCTTGTAACTTTTCTTTATCCTCACCAGAAAGCCTTCCTAAACGCTTTGATTCCATAGGATCCCTATGCTCTGCATCCTCTGATTCCCTATTATACAGCTCTTTATCCTCTTGCAAAGCACGAGCTTCATGTAAAATAGCTTCGATTTGCTGATTAACAACATTTAGCTGTTCATTCAAATTTGCTATAGGGACCTGTGAACCTACAGATTCTGATGATTGTGCTGCAACACATGGGCTACAAATAGAAATTAAGCCCACAATCAAACCAGCAAAAAAAATATAACCTTTTCTCTTCATTTTTTATCCTCTCTCATAAACTTAAGTTTTGTGTATATACTCAATCCTAGGGATCTTCTGGCAACTTTTCAATCCTTATTTACTCATTAGACTTTTTGCGTAATTACATTTGCTTGTTAAAATGATTGAAAATTTATCCAGAATCCCCTCTAATCTTGGATAATTTAAACTCAAGTTGTAAATAATAAATTTTTAAACCTAAATTCAGGTTCATTATGAATTATCTATTACGTTTCCTTCTTTTTATTTTTTTCTTTTCATCAACCACTCTTTTTTCAGATACGCTTTTTCTAAAAACTCAATTTCAAAAGGCGCACCCTGGCGACTTTATCGTATTAGAACATGACCATACCATTACTTTCATGCACATACACGCAAAAAATGACAATACCCTTCTTCTTGAGGAGGTAAACCTTCCAGAAAAGGCACTAAAAGATCTTCGTAAAAAGCCTTCTTTTTCTTGGAATAGTTGGTTTCAAAATGGATCAGCAAAAAACACCTCTTGGATTATGTACGAAATTTCTTTAAATTCTGGCACCATCTTAAAATCTTACTCATTTACTCGAAGGTGTTTGTTAAACCCATCTCAAATTGAAAACTTCCTTCCCACCCTTTTAAACCTTCCCTTCACAAAAATTCCAGAACAAAATCGAAAACGTGTTGGAAGAGCGCCCCCATCTGGAGAGCGCGATAAACGCCCTCTTTGGCAGCCTCGCATGATTGTAAATGGAAAAGTTATACCTAATATAGCTTTTGATGGATGGAAAACAACTTGGCCAAAAGATGCAAGCCCACTTTCTGGCACTGTTGTAGAAATCTATTTACCTGCAAATTATAAAGATGCCCCCACCTACTTCCCCTACTGGTTACAAGTCAGTGATACCCTTGCAACTGCCAAAATACGCTTAATTGACTCTGGAGAAAATGCCCATTCCCCTTACCCAGGCATGCCATAATGCATGAAGTTCTCATCATTGCAAATGGCCCCTACAATGATTCTATCGTACACTCTCTTGCCCCTAATAAAACTATTATCGCTCTAGATGGCGCTGCAAACAATCTCTTAAATATCACTCCTCACTATATTCTAGGTGATTTTGACTCTATTAACCCCTCAATAAAAAATAAATATGAAAAGCTAAATGTCCTCTTTATCTTAGCTGAAGATCAAAATTATACAGATCTTGAAAAAGCGATCCTATTTTCTAAAAAAAATGGAGCTACACATATTTCCATCTGCTGCGCGGATGGAGGTACAAGAAGCGATCACTCTTTAGCAACACTTGCATTTTTAAAGAAATACTACTCAAAGGAATGTGAAATCACTCTACACACAGAATGTGAACTCATTCAATTTTTACAAAATGAAACGTTTAGCTTTTCAGGACAAATAGGCGATCCTTGCGCCTTTTTTGGATGGCCATCTGCAGTAGTTACAACAACAGGACTTCTTTGGAATGTAAATGCATGGAAAACTGAAATTGGCCTTAATGCTAGTATTTGCAACGAACTTAAAGAACCCGTTGTATCTTTATACGTAGAGGGAAACCTTCTACTTATAACTAAGCGATAGCCTTTAAAGATCTAAAAAGAATAAGAGAGGTAATGACAAGAATAATGCCGCTTACCCACATGGTAATTGTAGGGTATGTACCGACCCAAGAACCCGACAACAAAGGACTTAAAACAAATCCCATAGCGTTAACTGCAGCAAAAATCCCAAGAGATTCTCCTTGAATATCTCCAGATGCGTGATTAGAAACAATTGCTGTGGCAGATGGCCAAACAAATGCAACAAAGTAACAAATAACAATAATTGCAATCCAAAGCACAAGCGTTGTTGTAACAAAAGGGAATAACAGAATTGACAATCCTGCAAGTAAATTTCCTGCAAAAAGAAGGGATGCGGGCTTAAACTTTGCTGTAAAGGGACGTATTAAATAACCAGTGCTCAAAGCGTAACTTGCTCCTGCAATCCCATAAAATAACCCCAGGTCTTCAGAAGAGAAGTCAAAGTTTGCAATTAAATAAACAGAAATAAACTCGAAAAAATAAGACCACGCAAAACAGTGCAAAAAGGAAGCCAAGAGGATGATGCGAAGACCTTTAAATTTAAAAGCCTTCTTAAAATTCAAAAGGCCAACGTGCCAAGAAACCTTCTTTTTAAGCAAAAGAAAGTTAGTCTCCCTAAAGAAATAATATACAACACCTAGATTAAAAATAACAAGTGCAATGGCCGCAAGAAAAGGAATGCTATAGCCCCACCGAGAGAAAAATCCTCCAAAAAATGGACCAAAAGCAAATCCTGTGCCAAGAGCCATACCATACAAACCAAAATTCTTACTCTTTTCATCAGGCGTACTTAAATCTGCAACAGCTGCTTGCACAATCGATATGTTACCCGCTGCAAAACCGATGACCACTCTAGATGCCAACAATAAGTAAATATTGGCAAAATAAGTAGCAACAAGTGCAACTATATACCCCGCAAGGGCAAACGAAACACTCATCTGAAGAGGTTTTTTTCTTCCTTTACCATCGGATAAGGCGCCCCAAAAAGGGGCTGCAAAAAACTCTATCAAAGGCATAAGAGCAATCAATACACCCAGCCACATCCCTCTAACTTCTAAAGAAGTATCTGGTGGCAAAAGAGCAAAGTTTCTATCAAACAGCATGGAAGCAAAGAGAGGATAAACAAGTCCAACTCCCAAGTGATCAATAAAACCCACAAAAAGAGAAATCCAAAAAGAAGACCGCTGCGAAGACATAATCAACAACTCTAGCAAAAGATGCAAAAAAATGTAAGTTAATTCATTATACTTTGATTTTTTTTCATGATTCTGTTTTTACTTTAAGATATGCTTATAAAAAAAAGAACCCTCATTAAAGCAGAACTTCTTAAAGAAGTCTCAAATTATTCTCTTAAAGCTACTGGAATCATTCCTCAATGGCTTTCTGGCTCTTTAATACGCAATGGCCCTATCACCATTTCTGTAGATAATGAAAGCCAAGAACATTGGTTTGATGGGCTTGCTATGCTTCATCTATTTTCTTTTACCAATGGACACATCAGCTATTCTAATAAATTCCTACGCTCAGATGCCTATCAAATGGTTTTTAAAAAAGGATCTATCCACTATGAGGGATTTGCAGCAGATCCTTGTAGATCGCTGTTTAAATCACTATTCACCCTTCTCTTTAAACACTCTGATCCTATCCACAACGCCAATGTTAACATTACAAAACTTGCAAATGAATACGTAGCTCTTACAGAAGTTCCACTTCCTGTAAAATTTGATCCAATAACTCTAGAAACACTTGGTGTGTTTGCCTATCAAGATGCCCTTTGCAAAGATAAATGCTGGGAATCTGCACACCCACATTATGATAGCAAAAGACAAGAAACACTTAACTACCTCATTGAATATGGACGAAATAGCTTTTACATCATCTACAAAATATCCAAAGACTCCTCCACAAGAAAAGTCATCGCAAAAGTACCCGTAGAGCGTCCATCTTACATGCACAGCTTTGCAATCACTCAAAACCACATCATTTTAACAGAATTCCCATTGACTGTAAGGCCCATTGACCTAATTACAAAAGGTAAAGCCTTTATCAAAAACTTTTCATGGGACGAAACGAATGGTACGCAAATCACTGTCATCGATCGAAATCGAGGTAATGTCACTGGAAAATACAATACAAGAGCTTTTTTTGCCTTTCACCATGTCAATGCTTTTGAAGAAAATAACACTATCCACATAGATCTTGCTGCTTATTTGGATGCGAGTATTATTACGAATGAAGCTCTCAATACAGATTCAAAAATACTTAAAAGTGGACATTATGAATCTTACTTGACGAGACTCTCCTTAGACCTAAACCATAAAACCATAAAAGAAGAGCGCCTCTCGAACGATCCTCTCGAATTTCCAAGAATTAATGAAAACTTTGATGGAAGCCCTTATCGTTATATGTATGGTACAGGCTTTTTCAAAAATCCAACGACTTCAAAAGAACTATTACATAGTAACGTCCTTTATAAAGTTGATACCATAACAAGAGAGACTAAAAGCTGGTCTTCGGATGGCTGTATGCCAGGAGAACCTGTTTTTACTACCTCTCCTGACAGCGCAAGTGAGGACGATGGGCTTATTTTGTCTGTTGTAATAGACAAAATACGAAAAAGCTCTTTTCTACTTATACTAGATGCTAAAACCTTTAAGGAAGTAGGAAGAGCAGAAGCTCCCCACCTAATTCCTCAAGGGCTACATGGCCAACTATACAGATCATAAGCTACAGAATCACAGAGGGGTCGTAATTTAACGTCAGCTCGATTTTTAACTAGGTTATTGTTAACAACTTAAGCTCTTGTTCATTAAAATTTAAAGCTGGTTTTTTGGAATGAAACACGGAGCCACAGAGACACGGAGAGTGCTTTTATACATAACGATTTGTCTTAT